>CAMAUL010000004.1 GCA_945861405.1 Candidatus Methylobacter oryzae
CAATCTGGTATCGTTGTGCTTGGCTTAGCTGTTTATAGTTTCTCATGCGCTTTCTCGTCTTTGGTCGGATTGAAAAAAGCATGAAACTATATCAGCTAACCTTTTTCTTTTCCGATTTGTGCCGATTGCACTTATGAGTTGAATCTAAGAAGCGTGGAAATGTCCAGCATGAGCAGCATAGCACGTTCGCCCCACCCATTTGGTGATACAAAAAGCACTATCAAGCCCCGTCTGAGCACACTGTCATAAAGCCGTCAAAAAGCATGGTTATACTTTTTGTCTATGAAAAAAGACAAAATCAAAAAGCATAAGCTTCTGCTTCGTCATCTGACCCTTGATGATTACGATAACATTGCGGTTTTAATGGAGCATGTTTACGGTAATTTGGGCGGAGCCTGGAAGAAAGACCAGTATACGTCTCAAATTACCCGGTTCCCCCAAGGGCAGATTGTCATTGAAGATAACGGCCAGTTGGTGGCTGCCGCATTAAGCATGGTTGTCGATTATTCCCGCTTTGGCGACGTCCATACCTATGCTCAAATTACCGGCGATGGTTATCTGACCCATCATAACCCGTTGGGCGATACCTTGTATGGCGTGGACATTTTTGTTCACCCAAAGTATCGAGGACTACGCTTAGGCCGACGGTTATATGATGCGCGCAAAGAGTTATGCCGAAACCTTAATCTGCGTCGGTTTATTGCCGGTGGACGGATTCCCGGTTATGCTCAATACGCCGATACGTTAACGCCGGTGCGCTATATCGAAGAGGTTAAAAACCGGGAGATATTCGACCCGGTGCTTTCATTCCAGCTGTTTAACGGCTTCCATGTCCGCAAGCTGTTAACCGGCTATCTTCCGGTCGATGCCGAATCGAAGGGCTTTGCTACCCTTCTTGAATGGGTCAATCTTGATTATGTCGAAAAAACACCCTCAATTGGCAGCCCTAAAAACATCATCCGTTTGGGCGTTGTACAATGGCAGATGCGCACCTTGACCAGCGTCGAAGAGCTGCTCAAGCATGCCGAGTTTTTTATCGATGCGGTAGCCGGTTACCACGCCGATTTTGTCCTGTTTCCAGAGTACATGAGTGCGCCGCTGATGGGCTTGTTTAACGACAAAAGCCCTCCCGATGCGATTCGCGCCCTAGCGGGTTTTAGCAGTGAAATCAGGAACGGTTTATTGGATATGGCCATGTCCTACAACATCAATATTATTGCCGGTTCCATGCCTGAATACAGTGCGCATGAACTCTATAACGTATCGTGGCTGCTCAGGCGCGACGGCACCTTTGAAGCGCAATACAAAATCCATGTCACGATTGACGAGGTCAAATGTTGGGGCGTTAAAGGCGGCGATGCGCTAAAGGTATTCGATACCGATTGCGGCAAAATTGCGGTATTGATTTGTTACGATTCCGAATTCCCCGAACTTGCCCGCTTGGCAACCATTCAGGGTGCGCAAATCATTTTTGTGCCATTCTGGACTGACACCAAGAATGCCTACCAACGGGTGCGCTATTGTTCTCAAGCCCGCGCCATTGAAAATGAATGTTTTGTCGCGATTACCGGCAGTGTCGGAAACTTGCCGCATGCTGAGAATATGGACATCCAATATGCGCAAGCGGCCATTTTCAGTCCCAGCGATTTTTCATTTCCGCATGACGCGATATTAGCGGAAGCGACGCCCAACACCGAAATGACTTTGATCGCCGATGTTAATTTGGATTTATTAAGGCAAGTCCGCACACGCGGTGCCGCACGCAATCTTGCCAATCGCCGCCCGGATTTGTATCGCTTGGAGTGGTTTTAACCAGTTATTTTTCTTCCGGCAGCCACAAAATTTCTTTGGCCGTCTGCTCGCCAATCACACATTCATCCAAACTATCCGCCATGCGCATAGTGGTTGCCGATAGCGGAATGCGGGCGACCATGATTTCGGCCTTGGTTTGCGGATACAGCGGCGACTGCTCAGGGTCGGCGTAGCCTGTCGGGAACAGTGCGCTGTTATCGGCAGCATACTTGTCGGTCGCTCCGACCGTGTGCAGCAATTCGTGGGCGATAACGACATTGTTTTGCTGATCCTGGTCGATAGAAGCAAAGGCATGGATCACAGCCGCCAAGCCTTTGTTGAGACCTAATGAATGCTGCAGGCTCCTGCCTTTGGTAGCCTCATGGTAAAGCACAAAAACATCGATACGACGCATGCCGGAATCCGACTCGAGAGCATTTTTATACGTCCAGTAGCGAAACTTAAGCCCCCACCAGATAATTGCCGCATAGCCTTCGCCGGACAATGGCGCTTCCGGCGGCAGTACTGTCAACACCGGCCCCATGCGTATTTGGGTGGGCTGTTTGGTGATCAGCTTATATTTTTCACTTTGTTGCTGAAAAAACCGGTCAACCGGTTCAAAGACGCCCTCGCCCAGTTCGTGGATATATTCATTGACGACCGGGCTGTTGTTATCGCCGTTGATGCGGTAAATGACCACGCTTAGAGGCTCTGTCCATGACCTGGATTTTAGTTTTTGGTTTTTTGCATAAAAGGCTACGCCGACAAATACGCCCAATAAAATCAGAATGCGGATAATTTTGAATAGTGTCATGGCTAATGCGCTACTTGGAAATAGAGATCATTTTTTCGGTCTGCAAGATGACGCCTTAGCCGAATGGCTGCCGCGTTTGGTCTATAGCATTATCGCTGTTTGAATGGCTTATTCCATTTTAGGCAGCCAGTTTGCCACGATGATGCCGAATAATATCTAGACCTTTTAATGCCGTTCAGCCACCAGCAGCTTGTTAAATTCATCAGCGGACACCGGTCTCGAAAACAGATAACCTTGTCCATAATCGCAACCGGCGGCGGTCAGTAAATCGCACTGTTCCTGCGTTTCTATGCCTTCTGCGATAACCTTGATGGCCAATTTATGCGCCATCACAATGATCGCCTCGCACAGCGCCAGATCATTGGCCGTGGGGCTGAGGTTACGGGTGAACGACTGGTCAATCTTGATATAGTCGATGTCGAATTTTTGCAGGTAAGACAATGAAGAATAGCCTGTGCCGAAGTCATCCAGCGATACTTGAATACCGGCATCGCGAAAGGCCAACAGTTGACCGGTAATTAAAGCCCCGGCATCCATCAACAGTCCCTCGGTAATTTCTACGACTATGCTTTGTCCAGGCATACCGAGTTCGCGCAAATGGTCGAACCAGGCAAGATGTCCGTTGCCCTCTTTTTGGAATTGCACAGGCGATTTATTAATGCTGATCTGGAAATCGTCATAGTGCTCGGTACGCCATTGCGCCGTCTGTTGCGCCGCCTCGCGGAATACCCACTCGCCGATGTCGATGATCATGCCGGTTGCTTCGGCGACCGGAATAAATTCAGCCGGGCTGATCAGACCGCAGGTCGGGTGCTGCCAGCGAATCAGCGCCTCCGCCTTGCGGATGGCGCCGGTGGTCAATTCTACAATCGGCTGGTAAGCCAGCCGGAACTGGCGTTCGGCCAGTGCGTCGTGCAAATCATTGATCAGCCGCATTCTGGTCAGCGCGGCTTCCTGCATCGAGATGGTGAAATAATGGCGACGGTTGCGGCCCTGATCCTTCGCGGCATACATAGCCTGATCGGCGTTTTTTATCAGCACATCGATGTTATCGGTATCTTCAGGATATAAGGTGATACCGATACTGACCGATACATACGCAACTTCGCCCGCTAACTCGAACGGTTTGGTGAGCTGGCACAGGATGTCCTGAGCAAGGCGTTCAATACTGTCTTGCTCGTGTAATTCCGGCAGAATAATAGTGAATTCATCGCCGCCCAGACGTGCGACGGTATCGGTACTGCGCACGCAATTAAGCAGGCGTTGCGCCATCTCCTTGAGCAGCAGATCGCCTTTGCCGTGTCCCAGCGTATCGTTAACATCCTTGAAATGATCGAGATCAAGAAACAGCAATGCCAGCGGCAGGCCCATGCGTTGGGATTTCTTCATCTCCTGCGCCAAGCGTTCGTAAAACATGTGGCGGTTGGGCAATCCGGTCAATGAATCAAAGTTGGCCTGTTGCCAGATGGTTTGTTCTGCGTGTTTCTGATCGGTGATATCCGAGAACATCGCGACCCGATGCCGTACGTTGTTTTGGTCATCATAAACGGTGTTGATGGTCAGCCATTCAAGGTATGTTTCGCCATTCTTGCGCCGGTTCCATATTTCACCCTGCCAATGCCCTGTTGTTTCCAGCGCATGCCACATGATTTGGTAGAACCCTTCGTTTTGGTGTCCTGACTTGAGCAGTGTTGTGGAACAACCTACGGCCTCTTGCAATGTGTAACCGGTCAGTTCCGTAAAGGCCGGATTAACGGTGACAATCCGGTTATCGGCATCTGCCACCATGATGGCCTCGCCTATCGCCTGATAAACCAGATTCGCGAGCTCCAGTTGCTCTTCATTGCCTTTACGCTCGGTAATATCGACGAGTATCACGCGACAGGTCTGGTCGTCATCATTGGCAATGGCTTCGATCTGTACAATCAGCGTTGGACACCGCTCAAGAGGGAGCAGTGTCAGTTCACAGCTTTGAGCCGTCTTACCGGCAAATACGCCGGACAGGAAGTCGTTGAAAACCGACAGGGAATCGGCGCTGATGAAGATTGAAAACCGTTGCTGTTTGAGCTGCGCACGAAATAGTCCTAACTGCTTGGCGGCCTTGAGATTGATCTGATGAATCGTGCCGTCGCGTCCCAGCGTAAGATAGCCGACCGGTGCCATGTCATAAAGTTCGGTGTAGCGTTTCAGGTTCGCTTCCACTTCAGCCTGCGCTATTAGCAATGCCTCATTTTGCATTTTCAGCTCAATCTGGTGAACCTGTAGTTCGTGCAGCAGTTTTTTTGCGTCCGCTTCAATGTCGGATAGGGTTAAATGCTGTTGGGTAAGCTGTTGTTCGGCGTGTCGGCGCAGGTTATTGGTGTCGGTAAATGGCTTGATTTTTTTATCACGCGTTATCTCCAGTATATCGTGAATATCCCAGTATTTTAGTATATTATAGAAATTCATAGCGTATAGCAATATGCTTACAGCATGTGATATGCGGTATTTCCCGTTCCTACGCGCCGCGTGGGAACGCAGTCAAGGCGCGCTGCGCCGCGAGTCACGGTTAAATACAGGCCGGGCAAATCGGGACGCGGCGCGT
The DNA here is from genome assembly GCA_945861405.1 of Candidatus Methylobacter oryzae. Classification (GTDB taxonomy): domain Bacteria; phylum Pseudomonadota; class Gammaproteobacteria; order Methylococcales; family Methylomonadaceae; genus Methylobacter_A; species Methylobacter_A oryzae_A. The sequence goes on from CAMAUL010000004.1 coordinate 5,190, forward strand.
CTTGCAATGCATTCCCACGCGGCGCGTGGGAACGAGGAAACGAGGAAACGAGGAAACGAGGAAAACTATTACAAATAAATCCCGTGTGTGGAACTATTATCTGCATTCGGGTTTTCCTGCCGTACCGAGCCAGCTTTCTTCTTATGGTGAGTAATGACTGTACGGATAGCGACATACTGATACGGTTTGCCTTTCGCGTTGAGGAAAGGAACGATGGTAGTGTCTACCCAATAGAGAGCCCCATCTTTGGCGCGATTACGAATTTCTCCCTTCCAAACATGCCCGTGTACAATGGTTCGCCACAGGTCGTGCATGAACTCCTTGGAGTGATACCCGGAATTAATGATGCGGTGATCCTGTCCGAGCAGTTCTTCGCGCGAATATTTGGAGATGGCGCAAAACTTGTCATTCGCATAGGTGATCGCGCCTTTCCGGTCGGTAATCGCTACAATCGCGTGTTCATTCAGCGCCAGCTCAAGGTTTTTGGCAAGACTGATGTCTACAAAGGTGATCACCACGCCGTCTATTATATTATCCATGGTGCGGTAAGGCATGATGCGCACATCAAACCAGCGTCCATCATGGGTCTGGATTTGTTTATCCGAAACCACCAGCGTGCGCAATACTTCTGCTGCATCCTGCTGCAACAGCGGATAGTCCAGATCGGTCACAATATCGAATAACGACCGACCTTCGTCTTGCGGCCGCAGTCTGAAAATCTGCGTGGCATGGACGGTAAAGCGCCGCAGATGTAATTTGTTATTGAGGAACACGGTGGCAATTTCGGTACTGTTAAGCAGGTTCTGCATGTCGTTGTTGACCCACTGCAATGCATCCAGTTTGGCTTGCAGTTCCGTATTCACAGTCAGCATTTCCTCGTTCATTGACTGCATCTCTTCTTTGGAAATGAGCATTTCCTGACTTGCGGACTGGCGCTCTTCCTGGCTGGCTTTGAGTTCTTCCTGCAAATACTGTATTTCTTCGCGTAAGGTCTGTATTTCCAGCCGGGCCTGTTGCAATGCCTCGGGTTGTTGGATCTTGGCCGTACGTTTAGTGGCGCGCATTGTCGTAACATCGGTAAACACGATGATGACCTTGCCGCGCAATGCCTGCACCTGCTCGATAGCTTGTACGGTCACATTGATGATATGCGTGCCGCTGTCACCTGTTATTCGCAGGCCGTTCAGGTGTACTGCTGTGTCATGCTGCAACGCCATACGGATTGAACCGGTCAGCGCCTGCCGCAAGCCCTCGCGCGCCATCGCATGAATATTCAGGTTAACTTTGCCGGCAGAAGGTTCCAGGTATTTGCCGGTGTGACCGCTGAAATAAAGGATGTCACCCTCGGCGTTAACCAGCACTGCTGCCGGGGTGTAATACCCAAGCAGCAATTGATCCATCAGTTGCTGGAGATTGGCCGGTAGACCCGTGTCATCGGCAGCTTTCATGACAGCGGGTGCAGCGATAAAATGTTTATTGGGAAAATCCACTTCGGGTTTCGGCAAAGGATCATCAATACGCCGGTAGAGCCGTATCTTGGCATCCAGCGGCGCGAATAAATAACTATAGTTGCCGATGCTTTCGGCAGAACCCAGTAACAGCAGGCCGTGCGGGTTTAGCGCATAGTGAAACAGCGGCAGTAGTTTTTCCTGCAGGCCTGCGGAAAAATAAATGAGCAGGTTACGGCAACTTATGATGTCCAACCGGGTAAACGGCGGATCAGTGATGATATTCTGCTGTGCAAAGATGATCATCTCGCAGATTTCATTTTTTATCCGGTAACCGTTATTTTCGGCGTTAAAGTAGTGGGCCAGATGCTCCGGTGAAACATCAATTACACTATGAGCCGCGTAAAATCCCTGACGTGCATGAACTATCGCATCCGCATTAAGGTCGGTAGCAAAAATCTGTAGCGGATAGCTGGCCTTAGGCTTGATCCGGCCGATCGCTTCAAGGAAGATAATTGCCAGCGTATAGGCTTCCTCGCCGGTGGAACAAGCCGGTACCCAGGCCCTTATGGTCTTGCCCTCCGGGTAGTTTGCCAGCAGCGCAGGTATGGCGTCGGTCTTCAGATATTCCCATACCAACTGATCACGAAAAAAGCCGGTGGCGCCGATCAACAGTTCTTTGAATAATAAATCCTGCTCATGCGGGTTTTCGCGCAGATAACGGACATAACTGGCGATATGATCGATTTCGTGCAGTTCCATACGACGCTCAATGCGGCGATATAACGTACTTTTCTTGTACTGCGAAAAATCATTGCCGGTTTGAGTACGCAGCAGCACGGCAATTTTTTCAAGCGCGCTCAGGGAATGGTCTTCCAATATCGAATGTAAACCGGCAAAAGCATCTCCAGGAGGATGCTGGAGATAGTTGATGATGTGAGCAGGCAATTCCGCCGCAGTGTCGATAATGTCGGCTATCCCTGCATCAATAACGCTACGCGGCATACTGTCGTATTTGGCATCGCTAGGATCCTGTACCAGTACCAGGCCGGATTTTTCCTTGATGGCGCGCAAGCCCCGCTTGCCATCAGAACCCATACCCGAAAGCAGGACGCCGATGCTTTGCTCGTGCCGGTCTTCGGCCAGGCTATGGAAAAAAGCGTCGATAGGCAGGCGCAATCCGCGCGGTGCAACCGGATCGTGCAGGTAAAGCGTGGCGTGCAGAATGGACAACTCTTTATTCGGGGGATTGACATAAATACAATCCGGTTTTATATCCATGCGGTTTTGGGCTTCTAATACCGTCATCGCCGTCGCACGTTGCAGCAACTCGGGCATCATGCCCTTGTGGTTGGGGTCGAGATGCTGAATGACGACGAAAGCGATGCCCATGTTATCAGGCATATGTCTGAAAAATTGTTCGAGCGCATCAAGCCCGCCAGCCGAAGCGCCGATGCCGACAATTGGGAATAATCTATCGGCGTCAGTCGCAATACCGAGAGGAGAGAGCCCGTGGGCGCCGGTTGATTTATCCATGTTGGAGTCCTTACTGTTTTTATTACAGCTTATACTTTTTTTATCATCGTCAGTTTTTAGCCCTCTAATGATCTAGATGGGGATATATTACACTGACCTTTCTGAAGCTGTTTAAAAACAGGCGAAATCAAGATTCTAAAGTTTCTCTAAAACTGGAAAAATAAATGTATTAGGATTTGCCAGCCAATCTCCCGGCCCGATTTCCATTAACGCCCGGCAAAGTCCATTTCAACTTTACCATCGACCAATTTCAGGTTAGCTTCAAACTCGGTGCCTTTAGCGGATTTAAAGCCCTTCAGCAGCCCAGTCTCACCGTTGCTGAGTAGTTTCTTAGCCAGCGCTACGGTGATTTTTTTATGCGCGATGATTTTCCAGATCGTCATTTTACAGCCGTTGCGCCATTCGCTACAGCTGTAGGCTTTTACGGTTTCAACGATTTTTCCGTTGCACAGCGGGCAATCGGCAAGGGCTTCTTTTACGACAGGCCGCTGCCCCGACACGGCTTTGATATAAGCTGTTTCGCCCTGTTTGTTGAGAGTCAGTTGGGCATTGAACACTTCGTCATTTATCTTGATCGCGTAACTGCTCAGGGTTCGGCTGTTTTGCAGCAACTGGCAGGCCATGTCCCTTGTCACCGGTACCCCGTAGATTTGCTTCCATAACACAAACTGGCAACCGGCTTTCCAGTCGCTGCAACCGTAGCCTTTCCTGCCTTCGATAATGGGATGTCCGCACAACGGGCAGTCGCCCAAACGGCTTTGGTCGTAAAGCGGCCGATCCGATTCGTCTTTTATTTTTTGGGTGAATTGGATGATTTCGGCCATGAACCGGTCGGGATCGTAATCGTTGTGTTCTATTTTTTTGAGTTTACCCTCCCATTCGCCGGTCATCGCCGCAGACTTTAACCTGTCGTCGGCGATGATGGAGATCAGATGCCGCCCCGACTCGGTGCTGAGCAGATTCTTTTTTTGCCGCTGGATGTAGTTGCGCTTGATTAACACTTCGATAATCGAAGCTCGGGTTGCCGGTGTGCCGAGTCCTTTTTCTTTTAACGCTTCTTTGAGCTGTTCGTCGTCGCAGGTTTTGCCGGCCGATTCCATGATGCCGAGCAAGCTGGCTTCGTTATAGGGCTTGGGCGGCGTGGTTTTGCCCTGGGTTATCGACGGTTGCTGCGGACCGGTTTCGCTTTTTACAAAGTTAGGCAGGATTTTTTGCGTTTTATCGGTCTGGCTAGCCGCTTCGTTTTTAAACAAGGCCTGCCAGCCGGGCGCTTCTATCATCGTGCCGGTGGTTTTGAACTTTAGCGTAATCAATGTTTCATTACAAACGCTGCCCAGAACGGTAGTAATTTGCTTGATGCAGGGCGGATAAAACGCCGCGATAAAGCGCAAGGCTATTGCCTCGTAGACTTTGGCCTCATTGCCCGACAACGAACCCGGCAATATCGTCGTAGGAATAATCGCATGGTGGTCGGTCACTTTGGCGTCATTAAAAATACGGCCGCCCAGTGTCAGTTTATCCAAATCGAGCGGTTCAATCTGCAACCCGAAATTCGTGCGTAATTTTCCTAGCAAGGGCTTCATGCCCGGCTTCATGTCGTTGGTCAAATACCGGCTGTCGGTACGCGGATAGGTGACGTGTTTTTTCTCGTAAAGCTGCTGGGTTGCGCTTAAGGTTTGCTCGGCCGTCAGGCCGTGGCGGGTATTCATGTCTTTTTGCAGATCGGTCAAGTCGTACAATAACGGCGGGCTAAGCGTTTCCTTTTTGCCCTTGACCTCGGTAATCTGAAAATCCAGGCCCTTGATTTCGCTTAACAGGGTATCGGCATCGTCTTTGCGGTCGAATCGCCCACCGACATATTGAAAATCGGCGTCCCGGTACAGGGTGTGCAACTCCCAAAAATCCTTGGGGACAAAATCGCTGATCTCCGCATCTTTTTGCACGATCAGCGCCAGCACCGGCGTTTGCACCCGGCCTATCGTCCACAAACTACCCTGCTGTCCAAACTTGAGGGTATACAGCCGCGTGGCGTTTAGGCCGACGATCCAGTCCGATTCGCTGCGACACTTAGCTGCGCGATACAGGCCGTCGTAGGCATGGCCTTCCTGCAACCAGGCAAAGCCTTTGCGTATCGCATCGTCGGTTAAGGAGCTGATCCACAGGCGTTTAAACGGTTTTTGCACGCACTCCGCCCATGACAAAATGTACCTGAATATCAACTCCCCTTCCCTTCCCGCATCGGTCGCGCAGATGATTTCGTCGGCAGCTTTGAACAAGTGTTTGATGGTGTTGAGCTGCTTTTGCGCCGAGGCATCGCCTCTGGCTTTTAAGCCAAACTGCTCGGGAATAATGGGCAGGGATTCCAAAGTCCAGCGCTTCCAGGCTGGGTCGTATTCGTCGGGTTCTTTCAACTCGACCAGATGGCCGAACGCCCAGGTAATTTGATAACCATTACCTTCAAAATAGCCGTCGCGTTTGTTGTTGATGCTCAGGCATTTGGCAATGTCGCGGGCGACTGAGGGCTTTTCGGTCAGGATGACTTTCATGATGTAGGATGCATCATTCCCACGCTCCGGCGTGGGAATGCAGTTAGTGACGCTCCGGCGTCGCGTTTAACAAGGTGCGCAATACGCACCCTACAAAACTCTCTCATTATTGGATAATCTTGTAACACGGCAAATAGGTCTTCCCCGGCAATTTCATCCGGTGTTGCGCAACAAATGACGCCAACAACGAATCCATCAGCGCCATGATGTCGGCATCGCCGCGAATTTCGAAATGACCGTATTGTTCTATCGCACGTATGCCTTCGTCTTTGACATTGCCCGCCACAATACCGGAAAACACGCGGCGTAGGTTCGCGGCGAGCTGGTGATTTTCCTGGTCTTTGTGCAAGGCCAGATTTCTCATGTTTTCATGGGTGGGTATAAACGGCTGTTGAAAGCCATGGTCGATCTTAAGTAGCCAGTTGAAATAGTAGGCATCGCCTGTTTCTTTACGGAATTGCCGCACCCGCTGGATGCCCGCCTGCATTTCCTGTGCGACCAGCGCTGGATCATCAATAATGATTTTATACCGCTGCTGCGCAGATTTTCCCAAGGTGCCGACAATAAACCGGTCGATTTCATTGAAGTAATTTTCTGAACTGTCAGGGCCGGAAAATATCAACGGAAACGGCATGTCCTTATTATCAGGATGCAGCAGAATACCCAATATATAAAGTATTTCTTCTGCCGTACCCGCGCCGCCGGGAAACACCACAATGCCATGCCCGGTGCGGACAAAAGCCTCCAGGCGTTTTTCAATATCAGGCAGGATCACCAGATCATTGACGATAGGATTCGGCGATTCGGCGGCAATAATGCCGGGTTCGGTTATCCCTAAATACTGCCCGTTTTTAATCCGTTGCTTGGCATGGCCGATGGTAGCGCCTTTCATCGGGCCTTTCATCGCGCCCGGCCCGCAGCCGGTGCAAATATCCAGGCCGCGCAACCCCATCTCGTGACCGACCGTTTTACTGTAATCGTATTCCTTGCGGCTGATTGAATGTCCGCCCCAGCACACCACCAGATTCGGGTTGGTCATCGGACGCAAAATATTGGCATTGCGCAAGATGTGGAACACGGCGCTGCTGATGCCATCCGAGCTACCCAGGTCAATCTTCGGGTTATTATTGATCTCGTCGCTGACGTAGATAATATCGCGTAGCACTGAAAACAAATGCTCGTTGATGCCTTTGATCATGATGCCGTCAACAAAGGCATGGGCAGGGGCAGACTTGACGTCCAGTTTAATGCCGCGCTGCTGCTGGACTACACGTATCTCAAAATCGGGATAGCGTTCCAACAGCTCCTTGCCGTCATCCATGGTGCTGCCGCAATTTAATACCGCAAGCGAGCAATTGCGAAACAGCCGGTACAAGCCGCCCTGACTGGTATCGAGAAGTTTGGTGACTTCGGCCTTGGACAATACGTCCAGGCGGCCTTCCGGGGTGATGCGTGCGTCAACTACGGGGTGTTTCATGGTATTCCTTCTTGTTATGTCAATGTGCTTGGCTGAACGATTCATGCTGTATTCAGCGATCTGTCGGTATTCTTTAGCTCAGGTCAACTGTCACGGGCTATGAAAATGAATTCGATCATCAAAAAAATGCTGCTTATAGGTTGTGCGCTGTTGCTGCCCGCTTGTGTCCATTATCCACAGCGCTATTCATATTATTCCGATCATGACGCTTATAACAGCGGATACATTATGCACAGAAACCATTACGGCGAAAGACCGAGGCATTATGATAACGGCTATGGCCGAGGTAACGCCTATTTTTCACCTCATCAGCGTCATGATCAACACAACAGCAGTTATGGACATCACTTTAACGATGGAAATAGAGCGGGCGACAACCATCACAATAACTTTGACCGTAGAAGCTATCCTTAGCGGCTTACCAATCGCTCCCCTACCCCTACAAAACGTCGCCTGCTAAATTTTCAATGGCTATACTAAGCATTAGCCTCTATAATGCAAGACACAGTAGACAAAGCTCCATACCAACGCGAGACTTCTACTGTAAGTTTTCATGTTAATCAGCACTTTTCAGAAATTCCATTCGCTTTTCTCTTTAAAATTGCCCGGCATGATTTGCAATCAAACATTTTTTCATTGATTTATATAGGTAATTTTATGGCAACAGGTACTGTTAAGTGGTTTAACGAGTCTAAAGGTTTCGGTTTTATTTCTCCAAGCGATGGCAGCGCAGACGTATTCGTACACTTTTCTGCTATCGCCAGCGACGGCGGCTACCGCACCCTGGCTGAAGGTCAAGCGGTTAAGTACGACGTAGAATCAGGCCCTAAAGGCCCACAAGCATCACAAGTAAGCCCAGCTTAAACCGCCTTACTTTCTGACACCCAGCCCCCGCTTCAACGAGTGCGGGGTTGTGGCATCATAACCGGTTAATCCGGCCGATCAACTCACCCCCTAATTTAGGACATGTCTTTTGAAACGAATTTTTGTAGGAAACTTACCTAGCGAAGCCACTGAAGAAACAGTACAGGCTTTATTCTCTGAATACGGCAAAGTCCGCTCCATTCAGCTTGTTTCCGATATATTTAGCGGAAAATGCCGGGGCTTCGGCTTTATCGGCATGGAAGGCCACGAAGCAAGAGCTGCGATAGCCGCACTGGACGGCAACCTGTATTGCGGAAAACCCTTAAAAGTTAAATTTGAAGATACGACTGCCGGAAAAAATGGCAGACGCAATTAAAACATTAACAACACAAGCTCCCACTCTTTAACTGCATTAGCCACATCAACGCAGGAATATAGCTGAGCTATCTGGGCGACCCGCTTACCGGTCGCCCCCAATGTCCAGCGACCGTTGGCATTATTTTATACACTCAAAACATCGTAATATTTTTGAAGCTGCGAAAACGCTTGTTTCCAACCCCCTCTTTTACACCCTCGAGTATTAATAGAACCCCGCTACACCCGGAATACACAAAGCCGTTGGCTGAATATTGGAACGCCGTCATATTCTAAGAATATAAAACTTGACAGCAAATATCCAAGCCCACCTTTTCCACAGGCAGCTGTAATATACTTTTGTTTCAGCAGCATAGCCGCAAGACCTCACTCCTGATATAAAAAATCGCCAACAAAATCGTCACTACCCATCCTAAGCCATTGATACTTAAAATCATGATTGCACGCCATCACCCACTGACCACAAACTGACCGATCTAACAAAAAAGCTTAAAAAGTGAATAGTTAGGACATTTGTTTTTAGCTTACCCACAGAGTTATCCCCAGAAAATGTGGGTAACTCTGGTTTTTGTTTTCCCGGTCAAAATCAATTTATTTGCTGACTCGCGGGTAGGAGGCCCCAGCTTTGGACATCAACGATGTGTATTTTAAAATCGACTTGCTCGACAAAATCGCAAAAGGCTTTATCAACTATCTGTTGTTCGGCGAGTTGTAACAGGCTAAGACTGGCATCAATTGTAGCTGACTTTATCAGGACAAGTTCGGTTGCCGAAAGCGTCTTGGCCAGCCATGCGGCGAGACTGTCTGAGGTTATATCCCACGATGCCGATATGCCTGCGTTATCCAGTTCAATAATATCCGGCGACCAGATGACGATTTTTTTGTTTAACTGATCTTGAATCGCTACGACGCTATCGGCAATAACAAAATCAGGTTTAAGTCCTTTGAACAGCAAGGCCATCTGCTGCATGGCTAAGAGGGCCATGTGGTGCGCGGTGGTATCGTCAAATTGCCAGTGTTGCTGGGCCAATCTGACCTGATCGGCAAACGCGCCGCCGCCGGGGACTATGACCACTGCCCTGCCCTGATAGTTTTTCTCCACCGCATTCAGGCAGTCAACAAGGGCTTCCGTGCGGCACAGGCTGCCGCCCAATTTGATGATAATCATATCGTCCGTGGCGGTTAAATTGCGCATTACCTTGCCGTAAATTGCCGCAACAAATCGAGCATGGCCGCCGCCTTGTCAAAACTTTCCTGATATTCATCTTCAGCGATGGAATCATTAACGATGCCGCCACCCGCCCAAAATCGAATGGTGTTTTCCGAATGCACCAGGGTTCTGATCGCAATATTGGTATCCATATTGCCGTTGAAACCGATGTAGCCGATAGCCCCGCAATAAACGCCGCGCCGGTTGGGTTCGAGTTCTTCGATAATTTCCATGGCTCTGATCTTGGGTGCACCGGTAATCGATCCGCCCGGAAAGCAGCTTTTTAACAAATCCAGTGCGTGCTGATTATCCGCCAGTATGCCGGTTACGGTACTGACCAGATGATGTACGGTGGCATAGCTTTCCACATCGAATAAGGTCGGCACTTTGACCGAACCGCTCTTGCAGGTCTTGCTGATGTCGTTCCTGAGCAAATCGACGATCATCAGGTTTTCCGCCCGGTCTTTGTTGCTGGCTTCCAGATTTTTTATTTGCTGCTGGTCTTCTGCGTAATCGGGTTTTCTTGGTCGCGTGCCTTTAATCGGCTTGGTTTCGACCACGCCATCGGTCAGCTTTAAAAACCGCTCGGGGGACGAACTTAAAATCTGCACTTCGGGTAGATTTAGATAACAACTGAACGGGGCCGCATTTAATTTGCGCAACGTTTGATAGGCGATCCACGGATCGCCCTCGCAACTGGCTACAAACCGTTGCGCCAGATTCACCTGATAACAATCGCCTTCTCTAAGATAATGCTTAATCTGATTAAAGGCATGAACGTAGGCATCCTTGCTCATATTGGACTTAATCTCGCCGGTCACCTTAAATAATGCAGAATGATCCTGCCTTACCGGCTTGTGGCTGAACTGCTGGATTAAGCTTTGCCATTTTTGCTGGTTGCAATGTCCTACCAGATAAGTTTTTTGCTGGTGATGATCGACGATGACTGCCCACGGGTATATCCCTACCGCCATTTCGGCGATATGTTCTGCATCTTCAGCTGCCGTGGGCAACGTTTCCAGTCGGCGTACTAAATCATAAGAAAAGTAGCCGATGGCGCCGCCGTTAAACGGCAAATCATCATCCATCTTAAAATCCGGGAACTTAGCTAACTGTTGCTTTACTAAATCGAACGGGTTTTTGGCTGATTTTAGTGTCATGCCATCACAAGTGATCTCGGTCACCTCACCATGCGTGACCAGGGTGCACACCGGCTCAGCCGCAATAATATCGTATCGGCCCTGACTGCTGTGGGGAAAGCCGCTATCCAGGAAAACGGCCCAAGCCTTGTCTGCACAAACGGCAAACAGTTCCGCACTGTCGGCGAAATAAGGAAGGGGGGCGATCAGTTGGTTGGGTGACGGCATTTTTATGAGAGGATTTGGAGGGCAGTTTGTATTAAAACTATTAGAAATGGAACTCGGCAATTGCTCCTGCATTGCTCTACCTCCTGCATCCATGCAGTCGACGGATGACACGGATTAAAAAGCGCATAGCAAATTTGATTTCGGCTTTTTAAAAATCCGCGTAAATCCGTCCAATCTGCGTCGCCTAGAGCCGTCTACTTTTGGCATCCGTGTTCTATAATTATTTACCCATAAACTGCCCAAACGCACGGCTGCCCTCGCCGGTTTTAATGGTATCTATCACTTTCAGGGTTCTGGCATCAATCACAGAAACATTGCCGTCAAACCAGTTAGCCACGTAGACATGCCGGTCATCCGGATGGGTGCTGATGCCTTCGGGTTTGGTGCCCACGGTAATCAGGGCGATTTCCTTTAATGTTTCGGTATCGATAACAGAAACCGAGCCGTCATCCTGATTGGTCACCAACAGACGGCTGTCGTTCAGCGCCAGCGCCGTTGCATACGGCAACATGTTGACCTTGACGGTAGCGATGGGTTTCATCCTGGCCGTTTCCACGACGGTGACATCATCGCTTTTTACGTTGGCGACATAAATGCGCTCGCCCCTGGCATCAATGGTGAGTCCAAACGGGTGCGTTCCAACTTCTGCGGTTTTCTTAACGGTCAATGTCTTCAGGTCGATCTGGGAAACCGAATTGCTGATCCGGTTGGCGACGTATAACCAGCGATTATCGGGGCTGACGACCAAGCCCGAAGGCGATTCGCCGACAGCTATCGTTTTAATTATCTGTAGACTGTCGGAATCAATAACCGAGACGGTATTGTTATACCAGTCTGCCACATAAATCCGCTTGCCATCCGGGCCGACCGCTATACCCAACGTGCCGTCATTGACAGCAACCTTGGCGATGACTTCGCGTTTTTGGGTATCGACGACGGCGAAGCCTTTGGCTTCCGGGGTGCTGACATAGATTTTGCCGCCGTCAGGTGCAACGGCTACGCCTGCCGGTTTACCGGGAACGGCTATCGTATCGACTACATTGCCCGTTGCGGTATCGATAACGGATACGCTATCGCCCAGTTGATTGCTAATGTAGGCAAAGCTTGCCGCTCCCAGCTCACGCCCCTTGCCTACGTCCTTGTAGGCAAAAGGCTGGGCTGCCAGCGGTGTAGATAAAAAGGCTGTAGCGATGCAAATCGCCACAGCCTTATCGCCAAGGATGGTGTGTATGCCACTAGCCAGCCGGGAGCTGGCGTGGTGGCGATCACCAAAGATGGTGCGTATGCCGCAAACCAGCCGGGAGCTGGTGCGGCGGTAGTTCACTGGGAACACTCGCTAAATCCTACTTTTCAGCCAATTTTTTCAGGTTAATTAATCCTGTTTCCAAAATGGCTTTTACTGTTGAGTTAGCGGCTTCTTCGTTCATTTCTTCCGGTGGATTGTTGTTCATGTAGGCGCGGTAATAACCGGCTTTCCAGATAACTTCAGTCTTACCGCCTTTATCGGCCAATTCAATACTTGCCGCGTAATCATTGACGGGTAACGCTGGGACTTTTTCTTCTGCACCGGCATGAGTAATGGTTTTAGATGAGCTCATTTCAGTGATTTTATAAGCATAAGACATTTTCTTGTCGTCATACTTTTTTAATTCTTCGGTAATCGTGCCGCCGTCTTTTAAGGTCAGAACACGGATCGCACCTTTAGTATTGCCGCCCTTAACAGTTGTATTAAAAATATCAGGATGCCAGGACATATCGCCATACTCTTTAATAAGACCCCAGACTTTTTCAGCTGGCGCGTTGATGGTGATTTTCTCTTCGGCTTTTTGACGCACAGGGCCATGTGCACTAGCTATTGAGGTAAAAAAGAACAGCAAAACTGAAACAAATAAAGTGATTTTCTTCATATTAACTTACCCTTTGGGAACATAAAAACTAAAACGCGCATTATATGACAACCAAGCTCTGCAAGCATCAGCTTAAGACAATTTAAAACAGAATATTAAGAAACAAGTCAGACAAATCGCAATTGTCAGCGTTTATTATCACGCTATGCTATTTGCTATTACTGACGACGACTACTGCTGATGCTGATGCTGATGCTGATGGTGTCGTGGTGGTGGTGGTGGTGGGATATTCAGTAAGACAAGGCCCCTGTAGTCATTATAATAACTACAGGGGATTTGATGAGGATTATTTCAAATCGGGACAATCGGCATAAGCAGGATGAACGGTAATCATGGACACTACCCGATTATTCTGATTGCGGGTGTTAGTCGGCCCGGCAGCTTCACCCATAGCTTTTATATGCAATTGCTCCATCTTGGCTCCATGTTTGACCAACATTTCACTGACAAAGGCAGCTCTTCTTTCAGACAGATTCTGATTGCGTGCTGCATTGCCGACAGTATCGGTATAAGCGACCACATCAGCAGTAACAGTCGGATGAGTCGCCAGATAGGTGCCTAGAATAGCAATTTCATGTTCCTCGGATTGATAAGATGTCGCACTACCATTTGCGAAAAATACCGCAGTGTGTTGAGCTGAGGCTGGTTCATCATTCAAATGATTCTGACTGTGCACCTGTGTCAACCACTGACACATTTCTTTTTCCGATGCTAACCGATGCTCGGCTGCCGCTTGAGCAGCATCTTTAGCCTTTTGCTGGTCATTAATATTCCAGTAATGATCATCTTTCCAATGCGCTAAAGCTTTATCCGCTTCAGCCAATTTTTTCTCGGCTTGCTCCTCATGCATAATAGCTTGGCGATAATGACCGGCATTTGCAGCGTCGATTCCAGAGCTTAAACCGGGAATATCTTTCTGTGGCGTCGCACTGCAAGCCGCAAGAGTGGCTACTAATACGGCAAATGGCACGTAAATATATTGTTTGTTCATAAGTTTATCCTTTTTCAATCCTAACCAAACGCCATTTTATGGCGAATGAATACAACGATTATTTAATGGGCCAATAGGGCTTATTCGCCGTCATCCAACGGCCCGTAGGTCGTCCAGAATCCTGGCAAATGGAGACCAAAGTAACGGGTATCTTCGCTAAAACGATCCCATACATAAGGCGGCGTGATGAAGTCTTTAGTAGGGATAGGGGCAGTAATCAATTCCGCCGCGCCCACTGTGGTTCGACCGACTGTTTGCATGACTCCACGCAACAGACCCCAAGTCACTCCAACAAAAACATTTTGATCGTGACTGATGTTGGCAATGTTTTTCGGTATTTCGACAACGCCAGTCGCTATATTTGCAAATCCTTGGCCTAATTTAGAGCCTACACCTGATAGATAACTGTGCTCACCCGCATAAGCCGATCCTGTTGACAATAATGCGCTGCAAAGTACACAGGCAGAAAAGAGGTTTTTCTTATTCATTATTTGGTTCCTCGTTCAATGTTTAATCTGTCGGATCTTTAATATGATCTAAATTCAGTTAAATCATAAAGTTGACCTAACATGCCAAGTTAAGGGAACCTTGAATCTTAAAATCCCCTTAAATTAACATTAACTTAACATTAGAATAATGTCAAATATCTACCATATCGATTAATATTTAATATATAAATATCAATAGTACAATATAAATTTGTAAATATATATTTTCGGGTTATTGCACATCATGCCTGATATAAAGAGATTAATAACAAGCCTTATTTTTCAATAATGGCCAGCTTGTCAGCCTCAATTCCGAGTAATAACTCACCTTTTAACAGACCTACTAATTCCCTGCCAGCCATTTTAAAACGCCAGCCGTGCAACAATGGACACTCCTCATCGTCATCGAACAACAACACTTCCAGATCCTTACGTGTCGCAAGAATAACCGGATTTAACAAGTTTTCTTCAGCGCGTATTCTGACCAGTGCCGTCAAAATATCCAGTATCGCTTCCTGCTGCTGCGTTTTTTTAGCAGGTCGGCCTTTTTCGTTCAAGGGTATCGGCGCACGATCCTTGGCAGCCGTAATCAACTGACACAGTTCTGCGCCATAGCGATTAACCGCACGCTCATTAATGCCGCGTACATTGGCTAATTCGCTCACCGTTTCCGGTTGCAGTTTGGCCAGATCGAACAGCATCTCGTCGCGCAACAGCCAACTCTTGGGGCGATCTTCAGTCTGTGCGGTTTTTTCCCGCCATTCGGCCAAAGTTTGAACAATGGCTAATTGCCTGCCGGTAAGCTTGTTTTTGCCTTTAATTTTCAACCAGGCTTTTTCAGGCTTTACCTGATAAAGGTCAGGATTGGTCAATTCAGCAAAGTCACGCTCCAACCAATCTACCCGCCCCAGTTCGGCTAATTTCTGCAACATCATTTGATAAATCTTGCATAAATAAATCACATCATCCGCAGCATATTGAATTTCCGCATCAATCAATGGCCGCTTGCTCCAATCCGCACGGGTATGCGCCTTGTTTAAATTCACATTTAACAGACTGGAAACCAGCATTGCGTACCCAGGATTCTCCTGAAAACCCAGCAATGGGGCTGCGATTTGGGTGTCAAAAAGCGGCTCGGGTAACTTGCCGGTTAATTGATAAAAGATTTCCAAATCCTGCCGACAGGAATGAAACACTTTGACGATGGATGGGCTGTATAGAACTTCAAAAAGGATGTCCAGCGAGGGTAATGCGATGGGATCAACACAAGCCACCCATTCCGGCGTTGCTATTTGCAACAGGCAAAACTTCGGATAATAGGTTTTTTCCCGCAAGAATTCAGTGTCAAGAGCCAGCCAAGGTTCTTTTTTTATCTGCTCGCACAGCTTAGCCAGTTGATCGGGGGTATTGATATATTGGATGTTGGTCATTATAGTTAAACAAGCTGTCGTTAATACACCGTTAAAATTCACACATTTTACGGTTAAGGTGGTTTTCTATTTTTAATGATAGAATTGGTTTTTTTGTCTTCACTTGCCCATGCGCTTTTGTATTATTCCGGTTACCCCTTATCAGCAGAACTGTTCCTTACTGATTTGCAAACAAACCCAAAAAGCCGCCATTGTCGATCCCGGCGGCGATATTGAGCTAATTTTAGAAGCCATCACCAGGGAAAAAGTGTCGCCCGAATCCATCTTGATCACCCACGGGCATCTTGACCATATCGGCGCGACCGCAGAACTCGCAACCCGGCTTTCCATTCCTGTTATTGGCCCTCATCAAGACGACCAGTTCTGGATTGACGCGATTCCAGAGCAATGCCAGACTTTTCGATTCCCGGCCTGCGAATCATTTACGCCGTCACGGTGGTTAAGTCAGGGTGATATTATTGACATTGGCGAAGTAGAACTGGATGTGTTTCACTGCCCTGGTCATACACCGGGACATGTGGTTTTTGTTCACCGCAACACGAAACTAGCTATCGTCGGCGATGTGTTATTTAAAGGGTCAATCGGCCGAACCGACTTACCAAAAGGCGATTTCAATACCTTGATTGATTCCATCAAAAATAATTTATGGCCGTTGGGCGAACAGTTTGCTTTTATTCCTGGTCACGGCCCGATGTCCACTTTTGGCGAAGAAATGCTCAGCAATCCCTACGTCAATATCTAATCCTTGTCCTGTTCAATTTGCTTAACCGTCAAGAATTGATCAGAACTGCTGTTAACAAGCTGAGGAACATGCCCCCTTCCGCGCCGTCCACGGTTGTTGCCGCGCTTTTTATTACGTGCTTTTACCCGTTTTATATCCAGCTTATGTTGTTTGATTTCCACCGATTTTAAATGCAGGAATATATCCTGGGGCATTTCATCAGGCAACTCCACAAGCGTGTAGTCACCTTGAATATTAATAATATTAATATTTTTTTTATCGACGCCAGACTCTTCAATCAATATTTTTTTAAGTTCTTCTGCGGTAACCTGATGTTTGAATCCCACATCCAGGCGGTAGCGAACTATTTTAATACCCGGCTGAGTAATAGCCGCCGACAAGTCATGTTGGGAAGACCTTAACTGCCCAAGGCTAATGACAAATCTGCCGGGAGTAGATTTGCACTGGCCCGAAGGGTGCATGACAGGGAGGTCATGCATGAATTCACCCCTACAGTCCGCTTTTGGAGTCACATCCAAGCTATCATGTTTATTATTGCCGCTCATCCCGATCCTGAAGGGCTAACCCAAGCCACACTGTTTCAAAGCCTATCCTGTTTAATTTCCACAAACGCCTCGTCGCGCAATCGGCGCACCCAGAGCTCTGTTTCTTCTTCAATTTTCCGCTTACGAATAGCATCCCGCACTAGGTTTTTTTTGAACTCGCTGCTATCGTCTTTATTTTCCCGACCCAATACCTGAATAATGTGCCAACCAAACTGGGTCTGTACAGGCTCACTTACTTCGTTAATACCTAGTTTCACCATGGCTTCTTCAAACGGCTTAACCAAATCGCCAGGCCCTACCCAGTCAAGTGAACCGCCTTTTAATGCCGAACCTTTATCATCTGAATGCGCCCGCGCCAATGCCGCAAAATCGTCACCATCTGCAATACGGGCTTTTAATGCCAGCAAGCGCTTTTTTGCCTCGGCATCATCAACCAATTCATTGGTTTTAACTAATATATGCCGAACTTTAGTTTTGATAATCATATGATTATCCGTACTTTTTAGCTCCAACATTTTAATAATATGAAAACCGCTCGGACTGCGGATAGGTTCCGACACTTCGCCCTGCTTCATTTGACGGATTTCATTAACAAACAGGGTCGGTATTTCACTCATAGTGCGCCAACCCAAATCACCGCCCTTTAGGGCATTGGCATCATCTGAATCACTGATTGCGATCTGGCTGAAATCCTGTCCTGCCCGCAATTTCTTAACCAAGCCATCGGCCTTGCTCATCGCTTGTTGAATCTCTGTCGCTGACGCGCCTTCCTTAACGGCAATTAATATATGACCCAGATGATACTGAGAAGACTCCTCACCGATTTTATCCTGGGTTTCCAGATAATGCTCGACTTCCCGGTCGGTCACCTTAATGCGCCCACCTATCTCTCTTCCGCGTAACTGATTGATAATTATCTCATTACGCATATTGTCCAGAAAGCTTTGATAACTGATACCCTGCCCTTCCAGCTCTGCCCTGAATTGCTCCACATCCATATTATTTCTTCGGGCTATGTCTGCGGCAGAACTGTTAAACTGTTCTTCGCTGACCGTAATCCCTGCCTTCTCCGCTAACTGCCTCTGAAGTTTGTCAACTATCATTTTTTCCAACACTTGTTTGCGCAGCACATAAGCCGACGGAAGCGCAGCGCTACTTTGCTGGATTCGTTGTTCAATAACCGCCACTTCTTTTTGTAATTCCCGTTCCAGGATGACGTCATCTTCAACCACGGCGACAATGGCATCGAGAATTTCAGCGTGCGCTAAAAAGCTGCCGAACAATAAATTACACAACAGTGCGACTACAACGACTCTTTTGATATTTTCTTGTTTGATCATCTTTGGGATGCCTGATATCCATAAATTTGCTTTTCAAAAAACTGATCCAGTTTTTCCCCAACACCGCTCAGTCCTTTAAATTCCACCTCAAAGAATACGCCTGTCTGGGGTATGCCTGTCACATCGACAATAACGGGGGCTTGCGGATTAGTCAGGTTTGAATTTATAGTTAAGCTATTGATCCAGCGTCGTCCAATAAAGCGAAAAGCCCAGCAACAATTTTCTTTTTCTACGCCCAAAAAACTCTCCTGAGTTGAATTATTCAATAATGAATACGTCCAGCGCCCAACCGCAGACCAATTGTTATAAACCGGCCAATGAACCGAAATGTCGCTTTGGATAACGTCATAAGGCCTCAGCCCCGAGGCGTCTGGATAAAGTGTGTTTTTTCTATACCGGTAGCCAACGTTAAGAATCTCGCTGGGTTTATTAACATCCGGTTGATTAAAATAATGTAAACCCGCAGTGTGTCTGACAATATCGTTCAGGTAAGGATTCCATTGTGTCCCTGAGCTTACCGATACATGATCCGTCAATTCGGAGCTCAACTCAGCCACCAGATTTGAGAACCCGTCAGTATTAGGGAAGTAGCCCGGTAAGGTTTCCTGATAACCCGGTATGATAACCTTCCTATCCTGAAAATAAACAATTTGGCCCACCCTAAGCTTTAGCTTTTCTCGCCCGGATTTAGCATCGGTCAGGCGTGTTGTTATGGCTGCCGTCAGCTGATTGGCATCACCTACCCTATCCACACCACTGAAGCGGTTTTCCAAAAACAGGCTGTCAAATGAAGGATCAAACGGCCCGGAATCAATTACGGGGAAATTGTCCTGAGCTACCTTAGGAACATACAAATAAAACAATCGTGGTTCAAGAGTATGTTGATAAGATCTATTAGCAAAACTCAGATCTTTTTCCAAATACAGACCGGTATCCGTAGAAAAAAGCGGCACGGCTTTTGACATGCTTGATGAAACTATTTGGCCTGTTGCAGGTAGTATTACCGAACCTCCTTTGGGGTTGCTTAATGAATATTGGGCAGCCTGCACAGAAAGCTTGGGCGTTAAAAATGTGCTGGCTGTTTGCAATGGAAAACTGACTGACGGTTTAACACTCGTTCGCTGTATATTCAGTATTGTAGGGTGTTGATAATGCACATATTCAGCATCCAACACCGTCGTCAATGGCATAAAATTGAAGGCATGGTTCAAATTCAAATTAATTTTCGGCAAAGTCGTATAAGGTAATCCAGAGCTTAATATTGCTTTATCAGTCGACTGGTATTTAGAAACGAGGCCGTTTAAATAAACTCCACTACGCGCATAAGTCAAGTTAGCTTGACTTAACAGGTAACTGCTGTAAGTCGAGGTACTCAGTGCATTGCCCAAATCCGAAAAATATTCCTTATCCGACACATAGTTCAAATCCATATTTGAACTGATATGGGGGGTAAACCTGGTGGTATTCTTAATCGCCGCCAAATACCGGGTCTGATTAAGCAGGCTGTCATGGGGCACGTATTCCAGATTCGCTTCGCCATTTGTCATCTCGGTCAAATAACGGAAATTACCTCCCAAAATGGCCCCCCTGTTTGAAAGATACCGAGGCCGTAAAGTGGCATCATAATTAGGGGCTATATTCCAGTAATACGGCGCTGACAAACTAAACCCACCCCGTTGCGTATTGCCGAATGACGGCGCAAGAAAACCGGAAAGCCGTCTGTCATCAATCGGAAAAGACATATAAGGCGAATAAAACACGGGATTACCCTTAAACTCCAGCCAAGCATTTTTAGCGGCTCCTTGACCGGTGATTTTATTCATCTTCAGCTCACTCGCATGCACAACCCAGTCCTGATTGCCGGGACGGCAGCTGGTATAAGCAACCTCTTTATATCGAGACAAAGTGCTGCTCTCCCGGTAAATCGTTTTTGCCCGGCCTCTGAGCGGGGTAGCCGGTGAAATAAACAGGGCATCCCTTAATTTGGCTTGATCGGATGCCAAGTTAAGGGATGCCGACTCACTGTGCAACGCCAATTCCTCATCGCTGTAATAGACACTGCCCTGTAAATCCAATGTCTCCGAAACATTGTCATAACTGGCTTTTTTAGAGACCGAATGCTGATCCGCACGGGTCATTTCAACATTACCGACATAACTGTAAATTTCATTATCGAAAATTTCAGCATAATCGGAATTAATGTCCAGCGGCGTCGTATCCCTCAAATCCTTTTCATGCACAAAATCAGGCTTACTGCCTTTGGGCGCTGCGCAGTTTAGCCAGGGATCGTATTTCAGTTGCGATTTAAGATTGCTAAAGGTCTGTTCTTCAGTATGGTCAAACGCCGGGGTAAGCAAACTTATGCCGGGTTCATGCGTTTCAATAACCCGCGCCTGCCCCTTAGGGTCGGCACCGGCCAACTTACAATTCCAGTTTTTATCCGTCGCCTTGGCATCGCAAGTCCAACCGGGGCGATTGGTATCAGTTTGAAGCAGTTTTGTTGAATCGGAATCGACATGTGCCTGGGCAACTGGCTTAGATTCAACCCCAGCTTCCTGGGTATCTTTCTTAGTGCTGACTGGGAGCTTGGGTGAACTGGGTTCTATTTCAGCATTTTCAACAGGGACAGGCTGGGCTATGACGCGCTCAGGTTTTGACACCGTCGGCTGAGCGGTTTCATCACTGACTGTCCCTGCCCCTTCGGGCGCTTTGCGTGCCAATCCGCTCCCGGCGGATTGGTCAGCAGCCTCGACCGGGACCGACGGCTGGTCTTTAACAGGGTTATCCTGGGCAGTACTGGTGGAGGGTTCAGCATGATCAGGAGCCTTTGTTGCACTGGCTTTACCCGCAGATTTTTTCTCGCCTACGCAAACCCACTCCTTGCTATCCTTGTTTTGCACACAATTCCAGAGCGCCTCATTGGCAACACTGACGGGCGCATAAATGGAAGGTAAAAAAAGCAGGAATAAACGGCGGCGCATAGGGGGTATAAGTTTAGTAGCGTAATGAATCATAAATCGAATAGAATGCCGGACGCTTATTTTACCTCACTACCACAGCATTATACTAATCTATCCTAAACATCATGATGGCTGAAGATTTAAGAACAATATCGATATTGGACTGGCTTGAGAATGATCTATTGCTCACCGTCACCCATTGCGAACCGGCTTCCAGCGATGCCAGTTTCCGGCGTTACTTTAGGGTGACGACTCCCGGCGGACAATTCATTGTCATGGACGCCCCGCCAAGCAAAGAAAACACCGAACCCTTCATCAGAATTGCTAAGCTGCTGACCCAATCCCAAGTCAACGTCCCGACCATTTTCCATCAAAACCTCACTGACGGATTTTTACTGCTGGAGGATTTTGGTAGCCAGTGTTTTCTGGATCGGCTTAATGCGAACACCGCTACCGACTTATATCAAACTGCTTTCGACAGTTTATTCAAACTGCAAACCCAAACACCTGTACAAAACTCCGGGTTGCCTAGCTATGACGAGCCGCTCCTGCACAGGGAACTGGCTATTTTTGACGAATGGTTTTTAGGCCGGTTACTGGACATTCAAATTCCCGCAACTGTTTGGGAGACAGTCCGCTCCATTCTCACGGCATCGGCCCTGGAACAGCCTCGCACCTGCGTACACCGGGATTATCATTCCCGTAACCTGATGGTTTTAGACAGCGATTCACCGGGAGTCATCGATTTCCAGGATGCCGTCATCGGCCCGATTACCTACGATCTGGTGTCGTTGTTGCGCGATTGCTATATCGCCTGGCCTGAACACCAGGTTGAGCAATGGCGATTGAACTATTTTGAGCGTCTCCAGCAGGCAGCCCTCATTAATTGCAGCCCGATCCAATTTAAACGCTGGTTTGACCTGATGGGACTACAGCGTCACCTCAAAGCTATCGGTATTTTTTCCCGCCTGCACTTGAGAGACGGCAAGTCCAGCTATCTTGACGACATACCTCGCACTCTGAATTATGTCACCACTGTTTGCGCCGTTTACCCTGAGCTTGCCGAGTTCAATGATTTCCTGCACTCCCATGTGCTGCCCGCGCGCAACAGCATCTCCAGTACCGCATGAAAGCCATGATTTTAGCCGCAGGGCGCGGCGAAAGAATGCGCCCATTAACCGACCACACACCCAAGCCCTTGCTTTTAGCCGCCGACAAACCGCTGATCGAACATACTATTAAACAACTGGTCGCAGCCGGATTTAATGATATAGTCATCAATCATGCCCACCTGGGATCACAAATAGAAGCCCGGCTGGGTAACGGCCATCAGTTAGGCGCAAACATAAGCTATTCACCCGAAGGCGACCAAGCATTGGAAACGGCGGGCGGTATTATTAACGCCTTGCATTTATTAGGTGATGAACCATTTTTAGTGGTCAATGGCGATATAGCCACAGACTTTCCTTTTGCCGAACTGAAAAACCTGACGGTTGATTTGGCTCATCTGGTTCTGGTCGATAATCCTGCACATAACACAGGCGGCGACTTTGGCTTGAATAATACCGGATTGGTCGTTTCAAACAGCACCGAACAACTCACCTTCAGCGGTATCGGACTGTATCGCCCTGAACTGTTCAATAACATACCCGCAGGCCCCAGCAAACTGGCGCCTTTGTTACGACTAGCCATAGCAAGCGGCCGGGTTTCAGGGCAAAAAATGAACGGCTTCTGGATGGACATAGGCACTCCGGAACGTCTGCAAGAGCTGGATTTTTATTACACACAACAAAAGGAAAGATCATGACTGAGCATGTTTACAAAAAAATAGAACTAACCGGTTCATCAACCGTCGGCATTCAGGAAGCAATCGAAAATGCCGTCAGTAAGGCATCAAAAACTATCCATGACATGCGCTGGTTTGAAGTTGTCGAAACTCGTGGCCACATCGAAAACGGTAAAATATCACATTGGCAGGTCACCGTTAAAATCGGCTTTGCGCTGACGGAATAACAAACCAGGCGCAATCAACCAGTGAATAAGCAGCCGGACAAAAGCGCCCATACCGTATGGCACCGCGCCACCGTTACCCGGCAACGCCGCGAACAAAAAAATGTGCATAAATCGGCAGTCCTCTGGTTTACCGGCCTCTCCGGCTCAGGTAAATCAACATTGGCCCATGCTGTAGAAGAACAATTGTATCAAAGCGGCTTAAATACTTTTGTTTTGGACGGTGACAATGTGCGCCATGGTTTGTGCGGCGACCTGGGATTTAGCGATAAAGACCGTAAAGAAAACATCCGCCGCATCAGTGAAACGGCCAAACTGCTGCTTGAAGCCGGCGTAATAACACTCACTGCGTTTATCTCGCCGTTTAAAGCAGAACGCGCTACGGCAAGAAGCCTGATGCCGTATGGCGATTTTATTGAAATTCACTGTTTTTGCCCTTTAACAATTTGTGAACAACGGGATGTCAAAGGACTGTATAAAAAAGCGCGGCTAGGCGAAATCTTAGATTTTACCGGCATATCCTCGCCTTACGAAGAGCCGGAAAACCCGGATTTAAAAATTGATACCCATGAACTTACGCTCGAACAGAGCGTGCATCGGGTCATATCGTTATTACGCGATCGAAACATCTTGCCTGACTCGGCAATAGCTTCTGCATCGCCTAAAGCGCTTACTTTTGGCGCTCTACCTCCTGCATCCATGCAGTCGCCTGAATAAGCCATGTATTTTGATATCTTCAATGGCGATGCCGACGGTATTTGCGCACTGATTCAACTGCGCCTGGATCAACCGCTGGCAGCGCAGCTCATTACCGGCATTAAACGCGACATACACTTACTGGATAAATTTACTGTCACCTCAGGCGACCACATCACGGTGTTGGATATTTCCCTGCAACAAAACTGCGCGCGGGTTAATGAGTTTTTAAGCCAAGGCGCTCATGTTTTTTATATAGATCACCACCAGTCCGGCGATATTCCAAAACATCCCCATCTAAAAACGCTGATTAATACCGACAGCGCCATCTGCACCAGCTTACTCGTCAACCAGTACCTGAACGGGAAATATCCGTTATGGGCAATAACGGCAGCCTTTGGCGACAACTTAAACCATAGCGCTGAACAGCTGGCCGCCACCCTGAACCTGAACCAAACAGACCTTGAAACCTTGAAAGATCTGGGCATCTACATTAACTATAACGGTTACGGCAGCTGCATTGAAGATCTGCATTTCGCCCCGGATAAACTGTATCGGGAAATGGCAGGATTCCAATCCCCTTTTGACTTTATCAGCGACAACCGTGACATCTTTACGCAACTGCAACAGGGCTATCAACAAGACATGGCGAACGCCCTGAGCATTAACCCTGAATATCAAAGCGACGCTGTCGCCGTATTCATCCTGCCCGACACCATCTGGGCAAGACGCGTTAACGGCGCATTTGGAAATTTTCTTGCCAATCTTAACCCGAACAGAGCCCATGCCGTGATCACCCATAACAACGACAATGATTTTCAGGTTAGCGTCAGGGCGCCGCTAGCCAATAAAACAGGCGCTGACGAACTGTGTTCCGCCTTTCCAACCGGCGGCGGACGCAAAGCCGCGGCAGGCATCAATCATTTGCCCGGCGATAAGCTTAATATTTTCATTGAAAAGTTTGAGGCTTTTTATTCGTGAGTAGCTGGTACAATGTAAGTAAATGTCTTACGTCTTAATTAAATACAATATTAATAAACCGCCAACCAAGACCGCCGGAACCAACACGCATGAATTCACTGAGCAATCCATCCCGCCCTACCGCATCCAACCCAAAGCGCCTGGAAGAATTACAACACATCAACCTGCAACTTGCAGCGCTGGGCCAACCCACTTGTGAAGTGGAAAATGACCCTCAATACCTCAAGATTGCCGGAGGTTTGTTAAAAAACTATTCCCAGCAACGCCGCCTGCTGGCGCTGACCCAATACCGTTGTCCTGCTGACCAACGCATTCAGGATTTTCTTAACCGTTACTTGACTGAAAACGGCATAGACGGGGCTGTCAGTTTGCCTGGCGAAACTTTTATACTGGAGCAAAAAGGACTGGCAAGGGAGCTGTCCCTGCCCTTTCAACACAACGAATTTCATTCGGCTTATGTCGATTCCTACCGGATTCAACAAGGCGTGTTGCATAATCCGAAAAATGACCGGCGCACCACCAAAGGCGTATTCCATATTGCCGCTGGCGGTCTTCCGGTTCCGGCCGATAAAAACGAGGTGCCGGTACAGGCATACGCGGCGCTGCTCCGAGCAGCCCTGGCGCCTCCCGACGACCTTTTGTCCCTGCCCTTTACCAGCGCCCAGCCAAACACCGCAAAACTCTGGGTATCATCATTGATGAGACCTATCGTGTGCCCGGAAGTTTCCGCCACCATGCCGGTCAAAACCATGGAAGTGCGGTTTTTTGCGCCCGGCGGACTGGTCGCCAACCTGGATTTTGTTGAATCCATTTTCGGCAACGCGGGCGACCCGTTCCTGCCAGAGAACGATGCCGCATTGGATATTGACCACTGGACCGGACATACCGGGTGCATTATTCTCGCTTCGCATCTGGTTCATTGCCGGAAAAAGGATCTGGGACTGCCGCATTTTGACGACGCCACCGAGCGTCAGCGCAAAGACGGCATGTGCTGGCAAAATGCGGACGAACTGTACAATAACGGCCAGCCCTTCAAACTGGTGTGCCGCAATATGCAAGGCGTGATTGTCACGATCATTGCCGATAACTATTTCGGCTACAGCAAAAAAGAAATCAAGTCCCATATCAGCTATTCGGCCAATCTGTACGGCGGCGCTGAGGAAGAGCATTCAGGCGGCGCGCTGGCCTTCCCGAGAGTCATTCTGGGTGAAATATTTTTGCCGCATACCTCCTATATCAGCGAACATTATTCTTTCGATAAAGTCTGCAAGCAGCTGGCCTCTGTCTTAGAGCCAAAAGAGCAAGGCTATGCGGTTGACAAGAATTATCCCGACATCATTTATATACCGAGTTCGGCCAAGTTCAACATTCAGCAGCAACAAATCAGCTGGACGCATAACAGGCAACAGACAACACTTAAATTACTGTTCAAGCACACCTATGTGTATCCCAACGGCTTTAAAATCCATATGGAACGCCACCCCCACGCGCCCAGCTGGCGCTTGATCGGCACCCACCAGGAAGGCACTTTCTGCCACAAGCCGAGCACGGTGTCCGGTGGCGGCAAATCCGAAATTTCCAAATCGATTGCCGGAGCTATCATTTCCGGCCCTGTCTTTGTCGATGATTTCGACAAGGACATGGATATAGTCACCCAAATATTTGAGCACGATTATTCCACCCGGTTTCGCGATCCGGCCCTGCATGGCCTCGACCATCGTCCTCTGCTCAGCAATGAACGCACCTTGGGCTCGGTCATCAAACTGCTGACACCGTCTGCAACCCAGTATTCTGATACCCACAATCAATGGCTGGAAAAAATTCCCCAGCATATCCTGGCCGTGGTGCTGATGATCAAACGCTTTTACAAGGAAGAATGGGGGGCAGACTGGAGGAAGAATTTCTCTGTCGATATGGTCAACAGCCACCCCGGTAACGAACTGAAATTCCAGGGCCGCAAACTGATCGCCAGCTACCTGCGTGTGGGTTTCGACGAAAAAGGCGCGTGGCGGGTT
The DNA here is from genome assembly GCA_945861405.1 of Candidatus Methylobacter oryzae. Lineage (GTDB taxonomy): Bacteria > Pseudomonadota > Gammaproteobacteria > Methylococcales > Methylomonadaceae > Methylobacter_A > Methylobacter_A oryzae_A. The sequence goes on from CAMAUL010000004.1 coordinate 32,118, forward strand.
TTCAAACTGCGCCAGGACTTTATCGCCTCGGCCAAAATCCAGCTGGAAGACGACATTTCCGCGTCCACCGTCGTACCGGTGCATTATCTGACCGGGCTTAATCCAGACTATAAAAACCCCAGCGTTAAACTGGTCGATAACTGCGAGCAAAGTTTCTTTCAACGCCCTGACGATGCAGTACACCGGGGCACCGATTTACAAACCGAGCTGGATTTTTCGCGTACCGACAATTTCATCTCCAATTTCCAGCCGCTGACTGCCGAAGATGCCCGCGAATTTTTAGAAGACGTCATTCACTTCGACGAATTCAGCGAACCGATGCGAAACGTTATCCGGCAGGCCGTCAACTGCAAGGATGGCGAGTATTTCGTGTCCTCGGCGCACCCGCGTCTGGTTGACGGAAAGCCCAGCCTCAATGTCAGATACCTGCAACTACGCCCGGATATTGCCGACCCCAAAATGCGCTATATTGCGGAAATGTCCACCCGCTTAGCGCGGGGGCTTAATGCCGATCAAACCGTTTATTTCCCGGTTAACGAAGTATTGACCGGACGACGCAACAACCCCGCCGAACTTGAGGCAGGCATCCGCCCACTGGCTATCTATAACCCGATCCATTACCAGGAACTGCCTGAGCTGTTTATGGATTTTATTTGCAGTCTGACCGGAAAATCGCCTTCCACCACCGGCGCAGGTTCCGAAGGCGCGCTGACTAAAGGCCCGTTCAATGCCGTATCGGCCACCGCCGACCTGAATACCGCACTGGTTTCATTCATCCTGTGCGGCTACGACGGCTATTCCACGGCGGCAGGCTACATAGGCTCCCAGCGCCGCATTGATCATGACATCAGTCTGCTGATCCCGGAAATCTGGTCGCGCTTGCCGGTAGCCGAACGCGACCCGCAGTATTTGATTGAAAAGGGGCAATTAGAAAAACTGGAAGATTTCGAATACCAAGGCCGCACCGTATTCCAAAGCCGCCTGGGTTACCGCATTACCGAACGTTTTGTACATACCAACTTCGGCAAGATGTTCGATTACCCGACGGCAGTATTTGACGAGGCCATGCTAAAACCGGAAACGCAGGATCTGCCCAGCTATGTAGACGGCATCGACAATGTTTTTGAGGCTCAGCAACGGGTCGCGCAACTTTATTTCCAGGACGGTTCCATTGATGACGCCTGCCCGCCCTTAAAAGCGCTGTTACACATCATGGCTCACGGCCACTACGCGGGCCAAACTATCAGCGATCCGGCTATTCGCACGATGTTTACCCGCGACTATTTGCTACAAAGCGACTGGTACCAACAGCGCCTTGAAATCAAACAGCAGCGCGACAGCAAGCTTTGGCAGCAACACAAAACCTATATCCAGCAGCAATTAACGGCAACGGAACAGTATGATTTGACCATCCGAGCCAAGTTAAACCAAAAACTCGAAGCGGCAGAACGCAAGCTGGCCGAGATCAACGACAAGGAATACTTGCAACTGTTGCAAGGCACTTTAGGGGCGGATTGGGTACATCTTTCGTAGGCCGCAATAAGCCTGTTTGAGTGACCGCGAAAACAGGCGTTTCCGGCAGAGTGGTTGGAGCGTAGAATTTTAGAACGGCTGATCCGTTACACCGTAACCAGCCTTCAATATAACACGAAGTTCACCGAAACCCAATCATGGACTTCGGTGAGCTTCGCTTTTTCATTAAATGTAGTTTTGATTAAACTGCAATACCTACCTGCAAAGCATCAAACCAATCTAAAAAGCGTTTGACATCATCACCTTTAAACATCCGCCCATGCTGTGGAGCCAATATATCAATATCCAGATTTCTTACCCGTTCAATCCAGACTCTTTTGGCCTGGTTTGACGGCATCATTCGTTGATGCCAATGACGCATTTTTTCAACATGTGCCGCAAAATTATCAACAAACACGGGGGCGTCAGGGGCTTCGAAAGCTGCACCGACATCACCTGTCATCAAAATTTTAGCTTGCGGATCATAAACATGGAAATTACCGGGGGAATGCAAATAGTGCGCAGGAATAATCTGCAATTCCACAGACTCTAATTTAATGGTGCCGCCATTGTCAGAAATGGGCACATATTCTATCGATTCACAACTATAATGCCGCAAAAACCCTTCCCAAATGGCCGGCGCATGAAGCTTGGCATTGGTTAAAGCCTGATCCCATAAGCCCAGAGACGAAATCACGTCAGGATCCTGATGCGAAGCAAACAAATCCGTTATTTGATCCACAGGAGCATGATGCAGCACAGCGGCCATCATCGGTGCAAACAGTTCAGCGCCGCCTGGATCCAAAAGCAGACAGCGGTTCGGGGTGCGCACTACATATTGGTTGGTATCGATTATATTAGCGGGTTTGCCTTCATCCCTTCCAAACATAATCCATTGGTGCGATCCTTCATATATCTTGGTCATTTTCATAAAAAAACAAGCCTTCTGTAGTTAGCAGCTATTTAGCTATTGCGATAAATGGATAATGCGATTCGGCAACGCTGCACATTATCATGAATGGTATGTGCAGCTTTATCTACACTTTCAGCAACTGCTTGCAGGCTCTGCAAATATTCACCCGCTTGTGATGCTTCAATTCTTGAGTTTGCGGCGATAACCCGGGCCGCACGCGCATGATGCATCACCGCTTCAAGCTGGCCTAAGAGTTGCGAAACATCCCGTTTAAACTGCCGCTGGCAATCTTGCATTGAAAGCCTTGCATGATCCACGGGTTCCTGCATCGATTTGGCATAAGCGGCACCCTCAGCCATTTTGGCTGCCAGCTCAAATTTATTATAAGCAGTCGTTTTTTGGAATTCATCAACCGTTAATCGATACAACACCAATGCATAGATATTAATATTAGTAACCAATTCAATTGTTTCTTTAGCCAACTCATTAATAAAGTCAGTAATCGGTTGAAATCCTTTGGCTTTATCTCCGGCCCTGAATGCAATAGCCTTGGCATTGGCCGCAGCTAATGATATTTCCTTAGCCACGACCATGACCGCGCTTAACTCCGAGGTAATGGAAGCTACTGCAATAAATTGTGATTTAGTCTGATTAGTCATAGGTAATTACACGGCATAAAAAATAACATTTTTTAAAATTCTGTATCTGGCACACAATACGTTCCTACCCTGCTATGGTAAGTTCTGCTGGAATATACCCGCATAAGAAAACGTTGCCAACTACATCCGAAAGGGCTAGGAAGATGAGATCAAATAACCTTGACAGCCTGTTTTTTAGTTAACCTTGCCAACACTGTCAGGCTTAACCAAACTTAAAACTTTACTCGAAACCTCTTCTAGCGATACCACATAGTCAGTACAACCCAACTTAAATGCCGCACCCGGCATACCCCAAACTACACTGGATTGCTCATCCTGAATAACTGTTTTAGCGCCCGCATCATGCATTTCTTTCATGCCCATTGCGCCATCAGCACCCATACCGGTTAATAACACAGCAATAGCATTAGCGCCTGCACATTGAGCAACTGAACGAAACAACACATCAACAGCAGGTTTATGGCGATTGACTGGCAGTCCGTCACTTAAGTGAATGATATATTTGCTTCCCTCGCGAATCACCAGCATGTGTTTGTCTCCCGGTGAAAGATAGATATTTCCCGGTTCAACTGTCTGACCGTGTTTGGGGATACAAGCTGACATTTCCGTTGCAAGGTCAATATGCCGGACAAATGATTCGCTAAATGCGGCGGGCAAATGTTGCGTTATTAGAATAGGCGGAGTATCTGCTGGAAATCCTTTAACGACCGCTTTAATGGCTTCTGTCCCACCCGTTGAGGCACCTAAGGCAATTATCTTGTTGGTGGGGGTGATATGTGTTTTTGTGGGAGCCGCTTTCAGAATCACATCGACTGAGTGTTTCTCGGAAATCTCGGGAGCAGTTGCTGCAGGGCTTTTGGCTTTAGCCACTCTAGTGTAGACATTGCCAACTTTAGCTTGTGCGGCAACGATAACCTTGGAAATAATTTCCTCAGCATACTCGTTCAGCGTATTAACAACATCAACTTTGGGTTTGGCAATAAAGTCGACAGCACCCAGTGCCAAGGCATTTAAAGTGGCTTCCGCACCGTGTTCCGTCAGCGTGGAGATCATTACAACCGGAGTTGGCCGCAAACGCATCAGGTTGCTTAAGAAGGTTATTCCGTCCATGTGCGGCATTTCAATATCCAGCGTCAACACATCCGGATTTAATTGCTTAATCATGTCTCTGGCAATAAGAGGGTCTGCTGCTGCGCCGACTACCTCAATTTCAGGTGACGAGCTTAAAACTTCAGTCAGTATTTTCCTGATTAATGCTGAATCATCAATGATCAATACGCGTATCTTACCCATAAATCCACTCTAAAAGAAGCCCATCGTCACACCCTCAAAAGGTGCATTTTAATATTACATTATTACCATTTTACATTACATGTCCGAAGTTTTTCATCCTGTCATCCACACACATTTTTCGTGTAATATCCAGAACTCCATCCAGGGTTTCCCATTACTCAAGTCTTCTAATATTAGCCTGTGAGGCTACTTTTACCTTGGCAATAATGTCCTCGGCATAGTCATTCAATGCATTTTCGACATCAACAGTCGGTTTAGCGATAAAATCCACCGCGCCCAGCTCCAGAGCCGTTAAAGTCACTTCAGCATTGCTTTCTGTGAGCGCTGAAATCATCACAACAGGCATAGGCCTAAGGCGCATCAAATTACGCAAAAAAGTTATCCCATCCATACGCGGCATTTCGATATCCAAGGTCAAAACATCTGGATTCAATTCTTTAATCATTTCTCTGGCAATAAGAGGATCTTCAGCGGTGCCAACGACCTCAATATCCGTAGACGAATTTAAAATCTCAGTCAGTACCTTCCTGATTAATAATGAATCATCAATAATCAATACACGTATTTTGCTCATTGTATGCTCTTAAAAAAGCTCAACATCACCCTCAACAGGCGCATTTTTAATATCGTTAAAGTACTGCCGCTCTCTTCTTACAATCGTATCATTATGCAAATGCTCGATCTTTTTCATCCCGACTTTTCCTGTTTTAGGGAAGTAAATTATTTTCCGGGGATAAATATCGCCCAAATCCTGGGATAATAAAGGCAACCCTTCGGTATCGATATAATCCAAGATGAAGTCAATATTTTTAAGGCCTACATCTGTCAAGGTTGGAATGATTTTACCGCCGCCAAACACCTTAACTTCCAAATTTTTTCTTTTACCGCCATTCATCAAAATAGTGTTAATTAAATGCTCCATCGCATAATTTCCATAGCGGGTCGCATTGCCAACTACGGCTTCATTGCCTTGCTTTAATTTATCGGCTGTAGTTTCCGGCAACATAAAGTGATTCATTCCGCCCAAACCTGACACCTTGTCTCTGATACAGGCCGATATACAAGACCCTAATACGGTTGTAATCAATTCATCTTCCTGAGTTACATAGTATTCACCGGGTAAAATTTTTGCGGCAACTACACCACGCTCTTTATCCATATACCTGTTAATGTGCTCAAAACCATCAATGGAGGGTAAGCCAATATCCTTGCTAGTACTCATTAGTATTTACGTATTTTTCCTGTAACTGGTGCATGCAACCAACTCAAACTCATTTGAAAGCTGGTTCAATGATTCTGAATGTCCGATAAATAGCCATGACTTGCTGGACAGCATTTGAGCATATCTTTTTGCGAGCGATGTCTTGGTTTCACGATCAAAGTAAATCAAAACATTACGACAAAAAATAAAGTCAAAATGACATTTCATCGGCCAATCTTGCATCAAATTTAACTTTTTAAACTGAATAATTTGTTGTAATTGAGGCCTTACTTTTACTTGACCTGACTGCGATGATTTACCGCGCATAAACCACTGCTTAAGTAGTTCTTCCGGTAAGTCACTGACGCGATCTTCCGTATAGACTCCCTCCGATGCCATTTGCAAAACATTGGTGTCCAAATCAGTTGCTAAAATCTTAATGTCCCAGTCAGCAGGTATATTTTCCAGCAGGGTAATCGCTAAAGAGTAAGGTTCTTCCCCGGTAGAGCAACCGGCAGACCACACCCTGATTTGCTTAGAGGTTTTATTTCTAATCAAGACTTCTGGAATAACAACATCGCGAACATAATCAAAATGATGAATTTCCCTAAAAAAGGCGGTTAGATTGGTTGTTATCGCGTTGATAAACTCAGTAAACTCGTGATCTGGATAATCTTTAAGATACTGGCAATATTCTTTAAAATCCGCTAATCCAAGCTTCCTTACCCGTTTGGACAGTCTGGAATAAAACATATCAAATCTTTCATCAGGAACCTGGATGCCTGAATGCTCATTGGACAATTTTCTTAAAAAATTAAAGTCGTCTGCAGTGAATTTAAATTCTCGAGCCTTCTCAACAATAGCCATCTTTAAACTGCTTCCTGTCCGTCAAAAATCACATGCCATCAACGTCAAGCACATCCAGCAATCCCAGCAACTGAGCAGACTCAACAAATCGTGGGGATGGATAAATAATGGTTACTTTCTTTTGCAGCTTATCGGCATCTTTTTTTAACGAAACAAGCAGCTGCAATGTGGCTGTATCTATTGACGATACGTCAGAGGCGTTTATTTCGATTTGATCATGTAAGTCTAATAAATTCTTTAGCTTTTCATGCAACTTGACAACATTCTGAATCGTCAAAGTAGAGTCTAAATCAATTTGTGACCCTTCCGTTTCCTCTGACATCGAATCCACGGCAACTGCTCCTGCATCAATGCAAACAGTATCATTTTCAAGCTCAATTTCAGCTATGACTATTCCATCTTCCAGAGTTATATTTAAATCAGAATCTGCCATCAAATCGTCTGAATAATCATCGGCACCGGTCATTCCAATCTCATCATCAATCAGGTGCTGCGCTTCATCGCTATCGCTACTTCCGTTATCGATTGTTTGTTCATTTTTATCGGCATTACCTTCCATCCACGCTAGCGGATCGTATCCGATCAAATCATTATCTTCACTTGCTGCCATACATCACCTTGTCTTCAAGAAAATCATGAGCAAGGCTACGAAAATCCCTTGCCGAACGACTTTTCGGACTATATTCTAAAATTGTTTTACCAAAGCTAGGGCATTCTGCAAGCAATGCCGTTTCTCTAATAACTGTTGCTAATATTTGCTCGGGGAAATGCGTAAGCAGAACATTTAACACCTGATGCGATATTCTTCTATTGGGCGAGTAACGCGACATCACCAATAAGGTTTTATATTTCCTCTGCAAAGCCTTTTCAAATCTCTTAATCGTACCCATTAGATGAGACAGTCCTTGCAACGCAAGAAAATCACTGGCCATAGGAATTAAAATTTCGTCAGCAACAATCAATGCGTTCGCAACCAGCAATCCAGAGGACGGTGGACAATCAATAAAAACAAAATCCTGATCATCAAGACTACCCTGCAAGGCATTTTTTAATAAAACACCGCGAGGTGTGTTATTGTCGGCTAGGTGCTCAATCTCCTTAAGCCTTGAACCTGGTACAATTAATTGCAAATTATCTCTGACGGAAATAAGCTGCTGCTGAACTTTTTTATTTTTCAACATGGCTTCATCAATACCACCAAGACCTTGCGCCGTAATACCCAAAGAAACGGCTAAATGGCCTTGCGGATCAAGATCGATAGCGGTAACTTTTGAACCTGATTCTGCAATGGCGTGGCATAAATTTGCAGTCGTAGTCGTCTTGCCAACACCGCCTTTCTGATTAATTATTGCAACAATTCTCACCGTCACACCAAGCTTTCAATACCCTCAACCTCATCGGGATTGAGCAATTTATCAACGTCTAAGAGCATAATCATCTTTTTCTTATAGACATGCATGCCTCGCATGTAACGCGTATCAATTTTGGATCCAAAATTTGGGGATTTTTTGATCTCTTCCAGGTTAATATCCAGCACGTCAGAAACCGCATCAGCCACTATGCCCATGACAAACTGGCTTGCGCCATGCTCAACACAGAGCACAATAACGACCGTTTTTGGGGAGTATTCACAGTGCTCCAGAGAAAACCGTTCCCGTAAATCTATGATAGGCACAACGGATCCGCGTAAATTCAACACACCTTTAACAAAAGCAGGTGTATTGGGTATCACGCGAACAGCTTCCCAGCCACGAATCTCTTGTACTTTCAAAATCTCAACGCCATACGCTTCACCTGCGAGTTGAAAGGTGAGAAATTGCTCTACCCGACTATTATTTGACTGCACATCTGTTGTCATTGTTATAGTTTCCTGTCGGTTATATAGTTTGCTGCTTTAACAACATTAAAACTCTTCCCACTCGTCACTGCTATCACTTTTGGGCTTACTTGATGATAAAGCAGGGGCTACAGATTTTTCTGTTGCTGTTGTTCTTACTGGTGCAGGTGCCTTGCTACGTACAACTGGCTTGGCCGTTGCAGAAACCCCCTTAGACTTGACCCTAAAAAAGCTAAGTAACTGGGTCATATTGGTAGACTGCTCACTCATGGCAATACTACCTGCCGCCGCCTGTTCTGCCAAAGCCGCATTTTGTTGGGTAATATCGTCCATTTGAGAAACCGCTTGATTGACTTGTTCGATACCCGACGATTGCTCTGCACTGGCACTGGCAATGTGCGCAACAATGTCACCGACTTTGGCGACACTTTCAACAATTTCAGTTAGCGCTGCACCTGTTTCATTAACGAATGCCGTTCCTGCACGAACTTTTTGTACACTATTCTGGATCAGCTCATTACTTTGCTGTGCGGCGGTTGCGCTCCGTTGCGCCAGATTACGAACTTCTGTTGCCACAACTGAGAATCCACGCCCTTGCTCTCCTGCCCTGGCCGCTTCTACAGATGCATTTAATGCCAACAGATTGGTTTGGAAGGCAATCTCATCAATGACGCCAATAATTTCAGCAATTTTGTTACTGCTTTCATTAATTTCCTGCATTGCGGCGATAGCCGACTTAACTACGCCGCCGCCTTTTTGAGCTAACTGACTTGCTGATTCAACAACCTCAGTCGCTTGAACCGTATTCTGTGCATTATTTTTTACGGTACTAGCCAGCTCTTCCATACTGGCAGCCGTTTCTTCCAGGCTGGCCGCCTGTTGTTCAGCTCGATGTGACAGATTGTTATTACCACTGGCCATTTCTTGCGATGAACTGTCTATAAAGTCTGCGGCGTCCCTAATTTGAATGATAAATTCACTGAGCTTTGCCAAGGTGCCGTTAATATTATTCTTGCATTCAGCGTAGACGCCTTGATATTCATTAGTAATGGAAGTGGTCAAATCGCCTTCAGCCATGCTTTCCATCACCCTGTTAACGTCGCTAAACACGCTTTCAATGACATCCGTTAATTCATTGATGCCGGCAGATAGCGCTTTAGCATTCCCCTGCTTGTCATCTAATCTTATACGAGCACTCAAGTCACCGGCTTTAACACCTTGCACCAATTGATCGATTTCCTGCTCAATTAGAACTTCATGGGTTCTATCCTCCCATTCAGTAACATAACCAATACGTTCACCGGCATCGCCATTAACGGGACTGGCTATAATATTCATATGCCGACCTGCAATAACCAGCGCCGAACTATATGCTTCTTGTGATTTTTCCAATAGGCCACGCTGAAAAGCAGGATTCTTGTGATACAGATCAACATTTGAACCCATCAATTTATCGACTGAAAAATCAGGTAACTCTTTACGAATATCGCTTTCTGCCGTCTTGAATATCTTCTGAACACTTTCGTTCATGTAAATAATTTCAAAATTCTTATTCGCTACCATGACACCGTTATGAACATTGTCCAGAGCTTGGGTAATCCGTTTAGATTCTGCAGCACCTTGCCTGAAATCGGCCATATCCACACCCAGTTTGACTTCCATGCAATACAATCCGCGCAGGAAATCGCCCAGCTGATCCTCCCGTTTTAAATCCACCTTATTTCCAAAACCACCACTACTCAACCGGTAACAGATAGTGATTGCTGTTTCCAACGTATCGGTTATTACCTTAGTCATGTTGATGCTGAGCGCCGAAGCCATCGCGGCTAACAAAGCAACCCCGGCCATCAAGCCGTACTCCTGCGTCAAGAACAACCGGTACATCAAGAAAAAGATCGGCGTTAAAAAAGTGCATACTACAAAAGCATTTTTTTTCGTTATTGCAATTTCGCCTATCGATTTAGCCATCGCGGCCAAACCAGTCGGCCTTATTTTTACTTCGCCGGCACTGATTTTCTTGTACAACTGATCCGTCGCGGGGATCAGGTCACGCTTTGGCGGATGTCTAACGGAAAGGTACTCATGGACTTTTCCATCTTTAAATAACGGCATGGCATTGGCTTCGACCCAGTAATGATCACCGTTTTTACACCTGTTTTTCACCAACCCTTGCCAAGGTCTAAGCTGCTTTAAGGTTATCCATAAATCTTCATAAGCTGCCTCAGGCATTTCAGGATGACGAACAATATTATGTTCCGCGCCCATCAGCTCTTCACGGGTAAAACCGCTGGTTTCGACAAATGCGTCATTGACGTAAGTAATACGTCCCATCAAATCGGTTCTTGAAACTAAAATTGTACCCTTTTTCAGGATAACCTCATTATTGGTTATCGGCATATTAATCTTCACGCCACATTACCTCTTAAAATTTCACACATCATGACAAACACATTAAATATCATTGACTTTCATCCTGATCCAATTCCTCTAGCTTCAGTAACTTATCAACATCAAGCAGCATTACCATGCGCTCATTAACCGATACCAGTCCGTTAATGAATTCGTTACTTACTTTAGCTCCAAAGTCTGGAGCACTTTGAATTTCAGTTTTATCCACACTGATTACATCAGAAACCGAGTCGACAACAACACCCATAATGCGTGTCTTGTTACTGTCGCCAGTTTGCAGCACCACAACGACCGTCAACGGTGTATATTCGGCTTTACTCAAATTAAACCGTTCTCTCAAGTCGAGAATCGGCACAATGGAACCGCGTAAATTGACCACGCCCTTTTCATAATAAGGAACGTTGGGGATTCTGGAAACGGGTTCCCAGCTTCGTATTTCCTGTACGCGAAGAATATCAACGCCATATTCTTCTTTGCCTAAGGCAAAACTCAGATATTGAACTGCGTTATCCAGGTTTTTACTATAGTGATATTGGTCAATATCTTTACTTTCAGCTTCTTGTGCCATATCTGCTTTTATCTATTGTGCTTGTATCTATATATTAGCGAATTGAAAAACGAACCAAACCAGGAACGTCAAGAATCAGCGCAACAGAACCGTCGCCCAAAATAGTTGCACCTGAAACGCCTTCCACCCGCCGGTAATTTGCTTCCAATGATTTAATAACAACCTGTTGTTGGCCCAATAACTCATCTACGAGCAAACAACACAGCTCACCCTGTCCCTCGACGACGACCAAGACACCTTCTTTGGACTTAGTCGGATTGCCTGAATGAACGTTAAAAATTCTACGCATTCTAATGACAGGCAAATATTCATTACGTAAGCGGAAGGTTTCCCCTTTACCTGCAACCTTGTTCAACATTCTTTCGGTAATGTTAATTGATTCAATAATAGAAACTAACGGCACAATGTAGGTTTCATCGCCCACCGCAACCGATTGACCGTCAAGAATTGCCAAGGTTAACGGCAAGTGGATTGCGATAGTTGTCCCTTTACCCAGCTCTGAAATAATTTCTATATTACCGCCCAATGACTGGATGTTTCTTCTGACAACATCCATACCCACACCACGACCGGAAATATCGGTGAGCTGTTCAGCTGTAGAAAAACCCGGCATAAAGATCAGTTCAAATATCTGTTTTTCAGTAAGTAAGTTATTTTCCTCAATCAAGCCTTTTTCGATGGCCTTAGCCAGCAGCTTATCTTTATCCAATCCGCGACCATCATCAATAATTTCGATGACAATATGACCTCCACGATGATAAGCCTTCAGCTCTATGGTTCCTGTTTCAGGCTTACCTGCTGCGACTCTATCTGCAGGCATTTCTATACCGTGATCAAGGCTGTTCCTAATCAAATGAACCAACGGATCGTTGATCAGCTCAACGACGGCTTTATCAACTTCGGTATTTTCCCCGACCAGTTTCAGTGCAATTTTCTTATCTAATTTGCTACTGATATCATGCACTAACCGTGGAAAACGGCTAAAAACAAAACTGATCGGCAACATCCGAATATTCATGACGCTTTGTTGTAGATCGCGAGTATGCCGTTCTAATTGGGCAAGCCCCCTTTTAAGTTGGCCTACCTTGTCCATGCTAAAGTTTTCACCCACTAAACCCAACATGGACTGAGTGATCACGACTTCGCCAACCATATTGATTAAGGTATCAATTTTATCTGTATCTACCCGAATCGAACTGGCCTTTGCGGTATTTTTTGTTGCATCATTGTCAGCATCTTGAGAATCCGATTTTTTGGTTTCTGTAGCCACCTTAGGTTTAACCTCGACAGGTTTTGGAGCAGGGTTACTAGGTGTGATTACTGCGGCGGGTTCAGGATCGGCTTTTTTTACAACGGGGGTAGACTTTACGGCTTTGGCAAGCGGCTGAATTTCCATTTCACAGTCGCCTTCAACCCAATTAAATATTTCTCTGATCTCATCGCCGGAAATATCCCCGACAACCTTTAAATCCCAAGAAATATTGCATTCTTCGGGATCTAACTCATAAAAGCCAGGAACATCCTGAATATTAGCAGTGGTTGTTAAATCACCTAGCTCATTCAATTCCCGAAATAGCCTTACCGGATCATTGCCGGTTTTAAGTAAATCCAAATAGGGGCAAAAAGCTATTTTCCAGCCCTGTTCGCCTAATTCAATGGACTCTTCTTCAACAATATCAGGAACAACATTGACAGCAAGCTCTTCACTGACTACTGCTTCCTGCTCGACTGGTGGTGACAATTCTTCCGTTACCGTGCCGCCATTAAGCACAACTTCCAAAGCGGATTTGTGTTTTGCTACGCTGGCATTATTAACATCCTGCTCATTCTGTATCGCAGTCAACATCTCTCTAAGACAATCAACTGATCCAAGCAAAACATCGACTGCGGGCTGAGTTACCTGCCTGCGGCCATCGCGCATTTCATCGAGCAGGGTTTCCATAATATGAGTATAGTCGGCGACTACGGTAAACCCAAAAGTTCCACTGCCGCCCTTGATCGAATGCGCCCCCCTGAAAATAGTATTGATTATTTCTGAATCAATATCCCCCATATCGAGAGTTAGCAACCCTGACTCCATTGCTTCCAAGCCTTCGAAACATTCTTCAAAAAAGACCTGATGGAATTGTGACATATCAATAGACATAGACTTACCTGTATGCGCCTAAATTCATTTAAACAAGATTAACGGCGCCGCGCCAGCTCCCGGCTGGCTTGCGGCATACACACCATCCCTGGCGATAACACAAAAACTTTTTTTATTTATTCCTGACAGGGCAAACAACTAAACCATTCATCCAAACAGTCAGGACAAAGTCGCATGGGGCTAGGCATATCAATAGGCATAAACTTATCCTGCATGAGCGTTTAACACACATCAACTAACCCAAAACTTTCAATAATGTTTTTAATAATTGATCAGGGTTGAAGGGTTTAACCATCCACCCCGTTGCGCCGGCAGCTTTACCTTCTTGTTTTTTTTCGATTCCTGACTCAGTCGTCAGCATCAACATGGGAATAAATTTATAATCGGGGAGTGCCCGCAAATCTCTAATTAACGTGATCCCGTCTTTATTTGGCATATTGACATCGGTTACTACACAATCAAATTTTCTGGCTTGCGCTTTTTCTAAAGCATCGACCCCATCTACTGCTTCCTCGACATCGTATCCAGCAGCTCTTAAAGTAAATGAAACCATTTTTCTCATTGAAGCTGAATCGTCAACTGCAAGAATACTTGCCATTGTTTTCTCCATTAATCTCTAATTTTTTAAAGCAAAACCCTGTGCGGATATTACAGCATCCTACGTTTAATTACCTAGTATAGTCTAATTTATTTTGCTGTAGCGCGCTTCTAATCTGGAAACTTTTTTCATTTTCATTGTAGCAAACAAAAAAACACCCCACTAGAGAGAATCCCTAGCAGGGTACATTTGGTGCCGATGGCCGGATTTGAACCGGCACAACTTTCGTCACCACCCCCTCAAGATGGCGTGTCTACCAATTTCACCACATCGGCTAAAACATGATCGTAACGATGTTGTTTATTTAATCGTTTTTATAGAACTTGATGTGTCATAAACAGAATTTGTTACTTCTTTTCAGTTGTCTTCTTCTCGGCTTTTGAGGCCGCTGGAGCCGCAACGGGCACTTCTTCCGATTTAAGATCCGGCACTGGAGTTGCACTGCCAGCATCTTTTGCACCACCGACATCAGGAATACCCAGAGCATCCTGTTCAACCTTGGGAGCGCTCATTAAATCATAAGCTGCGCCCTGCTTGCCGTTTAGCACTGCAAGTCCTAAGCTGGTCAGGAAAAACAAGGTTGCCAGAATTGCTGTGGATCTTGATAAGAACGATGCCGCACCTTGCGCTCCAAAAACAGACCCCGAAGAACCTGTACCAAAAGCGGCGCCTGCATCGGCTCCTTTGCCTTGTTGCATTAATACTAACCCAACAACCCCTAAACCCAACAGCACATGAATTACAATAATTACCTGATACATGAAAGTTTTAACTTCTCTAAATTGAATGATAAATCTTTAAAAAGGATTCCGCATCCAACGAAGCCCCACCAATTAAACCGCCATCAATATCCGGCATGGCAAACAAACCTTTTGCATTATCCGGTTTGGCGCTGCCGCCATATAAAATCTGTATTTTATCCGCAATGGACTGATCTTTAGCAGCAATGTACTGTCTTATGTAGCGATGGACTTCCTGAGCCTGTTCATCAGTTGCTGTTTTTCCTGTTCCTATAGCCCAAACCGGCTCGTAAGCAATCACTGCTGCGCTAAAAGCAGCTATACCTGCCAAATTAATAACCGCATCAAGCTGAGTATTAATCACCGCAAAAGTCTGGTCTTGTTCGCGTTGCTCCAGCGTTTCACCGACGCACAAAATAGGGATAATATTTTGCTCTTGCGCCTGACAAAAACGCGCAGCTACCGATTCGTCTGTATCGCCGTAATAACTGCGTCTTTCGGAATGTCCGACAAGCGCGTATTTGCAACTGAATTCGCTTAGCATCGCTGCCGAAATTTCTCCGGTAAACGCGCCTGAAGATTTATCTGCAACATTTTGTGCGCCTACTGCCAATGCGGTGTTTTTAACTAATTCGCTTACTTTAGGCAAATGCACATATGGCACACATACTGCGATATCCGCATTATTTTCCCCTAACCCTGCAATGATGCCTTTTGCAAGCAACTCGGCACTGGCAAGAGTTCCGTTCATCTTCCAATTTCCCACAACTAGAGACCGACGCATCACTACTCCTCACATAGAATCAAACCGTCTATAGTATATATTTATAGCCTCCAATTCAAGCTCCCATTGCTTTCTTAACATCATCGGCTATTTGATTCGCGTAATTTCTCACCAAATCTTCCTGCTGCCCTTCTACCATGACACGAATTAACGGTTCTGTTCCAGAAGCTCTAAGCAATACCCGGCCCGTATCCCCAAGCTTTTTCTCGACAGCTTTTACCGCTTTTTGTATGACCTCATCCTGCTCCGGATTTATTTTCTTGTTCGTTTTGACGTTGACCAAAACTTGCGGGTATTTTTGCATCCCGGATTTCAATTCATGCAGGTTTTTTCCGCTATCCTGCATTTCCGCCATGATCTGCAAGGCGGCAATAATGCCATCCCCCGTTGTTGTCCTGTCCAGACAAATAATATGCCCGGAGTTTTCGCCGCCTAAAATTCCTTGGCGTTCTGTCAACATTTCCATGACGTAGCGGTCGCCGACATTGGCTCTGATTAAATCAAGGCCCAGCTTCTTCAGGCCATGCTCCATGCCCAGGTTTGTCATTAACGTCCCCACGACAGGCCCGGACATCTGCCCTGCTTGCAGTCTCGCCTTGGCAATAATATAAATAAGCTCGTCGCCATCAACGATTTCACCTTTATGATCGACCATCACCAAACGGTCGCCATCGCCATCCAGAGCAATGCCGAAATCCGCACGATAGGCTAAAACGGTTGCCGCCAGCTTTTCCGGCTTGGTTGCGCCGCATTCGTCATTAATATTAAGCCCATCCGGCTCAGCGCCTATCGTAACCACTTCCGCGCCGACCTCGCTAAACACATGCGGCGCTATATGATAGGTTGCTCCATGAGCGCAATCGAGTATGATCCTCATGCCGCTAAAATCAAGCCGCGTCGGTACGCTGGCCTTGCAAAACTCAATATAGCGGCCGGCCGCATCAACCAAGCGTTTCGCCTTACCCAACTTTGACGACTCTACCGTCGTCATCGGCGAATCGATATGCCGCTCTATTTTTTGTTCTATGTCATCGGGCAATTTCGTTCCCTGCACCGAGAAAAACTTAACCCCGTTATCATAATAGGGATTATGCGAAGCGCTAATGACGATGCCTGCCTGCGCCCTCAAGGTGCGAGTCAAATAGGCGATACCCGGCGTTGGCATGGGGCCTAACAAGCGAGTATCGACCCCCGCAGCGGTCAACCCTGCCTCCAACGCCGACTCGAACATATAGCCCGAAATGCGCGTATCTTTTCCTACCAGAACAAACCCATGGCCTTCATTTGCAAACACTCGACCAGCAGCCCAACCCAACTTCAGAAAAAAGTCTGCGGTTATTGGATACTCACCCACCTTTCCTCGAATACCATCCGTTCCGAAATATTTTTTTGCCATGATTCTAAAACCTACAAACAGGTAAAAAGACCGAATACAAAAGTCGACTCCGCAGCTTCGATCTCAATAAATTACATACAAAAAAAGGAGAGGCCTTCGCCTCTCCTTTTGTGTCAGCTCAGGAAGCCCTCAGCTTTGCTCTGCAGTCCCGCCGATTGATTTCTCATTTTTTGTATCGTCCTTGCTCTTAACCTCATCGGTTATAACATCGCCATGAGAAGGCGGCTTGTCATCCCAACCCTGAGGGTCTCTGACCGGCTTACGGGCCATCAAATCCTCAATTTGGAATTTGTCGATGGTCTCATACTTCATCAGCGCCTCGGCCATGGAATGCAGAATATCGATGTTTTCTTTCAGGATTACTTCGGCACGCTCATAATTCCGGTCAATGAAAGAGCGTATTTCTTCATCAATGGTATGGGAAGTCTCTTCGGCAACAGTTTTGTGCTGTGTCACCGAACGCCCCAGAAACACCTCGCCTTCTTCCTCACTGTAGGACAATGGCCCCAAGCGCTGAGAAAAGCCCCATTTTGTTACCATATTTCTAGCCAACTCAGTAGCGCGCTCAATATCGTTAGACGCACCCGTGCTCACCTGTTCCCGGCCGAAAACCACTTCCTCGGCAATACGCCCGCCGTACAAGCTGGAAATCATGCTGTCCAATTTTTGCTTACTGGCGCTGTACTGATCGCGTTCAGGCAAAAACATGGTAACACCCAGCGCACGACCTCTAGGCATAATACTGACCTTATAAACAGGATCATGTTCAGGAACCAGCTTACCGACTATCGCATGTCCCGCTTCATGATAAGCGGTCATTTTCTTTTCTTTCTCGTTCATGACCATAGAGGTTCTTTCGACCCCCATAATCAATTTATCCTTGGCTTTTTCCAAGTCCGACATATTGACTACGCGCTTATTCATTCTGGCGGCAAACAAAGCGGCTTCATTGATCAAATTTGCCAAATCGGCCCCGGAAAACCCCGGCGTGCCTTGGGCAATATATTTAATCTCAACATCATCATCTGCGGGCACTTTCTTCATATGAACGCTAAGAATCTGCTCACGCCCTCTGACATCCGGCAGACCTACCGTTACCTGACGATCAAACCGACCAGGGCGCAATAAAGCCTTATCCAACACATCCGCACGGTTTGTAGCGGCAATAACGATAATGCCTTCGTTACCTTCGAAGCCATCCATTTCAACCAGCAATTGGTTTAAAGTCTGTTCACGTTCATCATTGCCGCCGCCCAAACCGGCGCCGCGCTGACGACCGACAGCATCAATTTCATCAATAAAAATAATGCAGGGCGCATGTTTTTTGGCTTGCTCAAACATATCACGCACTCGGGATGCGCCCACGCCGACAAACATTTCAACAAAATCCGAACCGGAAATAGTAAAAAACGGCACTTTGGCTTCACCGGCGATAGCACGGGCCAGCAAAGTTTTACCTGTTCCCGGCGGGCCGATCATCAACGCGCCACGAGGAATTTTGCCGCCCAATTTTTGATATTTTGCCGGATCTTTAAGGAAGTCGACCATTTCGACGACTTCTTCCTTAGCTTCATCGCAGCCTGCGACATCGGCGAAAGTCACTTTAATCTGATCTTCTTCAAGCATGCGGGCTTTGCTTTTACCAAAATTCATTGCACCGCGACCGCCGCCGGCGCCGCCCTGCATTTGCCGCATGAAGAAAACCCACACCGCAATCAGCAATAACATCGGCCCAAAAGAAACCAGCAGCGACATCAACATCGAAGGCTGCTCGGGCGGAACGGCCTTAACCTCAACGCCATTTGCCAGCAAATCATCTACCATATGGGGATCTGTAGGTGCGTAAGTTTTAAATATCTGCCCCCCCTGCATCTTACCTTTGACGATATTGTTTTCAATCATCACCTGCTGAACTTGGCCTGCTTTGACCGCCTCGATAAATTGCGAATAAGACATTGACGAATCAGCCCTATCATTTTGCGGGCCGAAATTATTAAAAACAGACATCAATACCACTGCAATGACGACCCATAGGATTATATTTTTCATCATATCGTTCAACTTACACACCCTGGGCCTGAACGGCTCTCGATTTAGAAACTGAGTAATTATATCAGGAGTTCACTTTCCTGACTGTCGTTATTTATCTGGATCTCACCTACACATGGGAAACTCAACTCCGCATATTTGGCGTACCTTTATAACCATATATTAGGGCTAGATTAAATTATTTAAAGCCTTTGGCTAAAATATAAACCTCATTACTTCTAGGTCTTGACGCTTTTGGCTTCCTGATAGTGACTTTGGTGAAGGATTGTTGAACTTCCTTAAAAAAATCCTCAAACCCCGCGCCGTGAAATAGTTTAACCAGAAATACTCCGTCCTTTGTCAACACGGCCTTTGCTGTCTCCAACGCCAACTCACCCAAATAGATGGCGCGGGGCTGGTCTACGCCCTTATTACCGCTCATATTCGGCGCCATATCCGACATCACCAGATTGACCGGAGCGCCATCAAGCAAAGCATACAATTGATCCAGTACAGCTTGCTCACGAAAATCACCCTGTATAAAATCAACGCCTTCCAGCATATCCATCGGCAGAATATCCAACGCAACAATCCTGTCTTTTTTACCAACCAACTGCCGCGCAAACTGCGACCACCCGCCGGGGGCCGCACCCAAATCGATAATATTTATGCCCGGTTTGATCAGCTGGTCTTTATCCTGAATTTCTTTCAGCTTAAAAACCGCGCGCGAACGGTAACCCTGGGCTTGCGCCATTTTGACGTACTCGTCATCAAAATGCTCCTGCATCCAGCGACTGCTACTTTTACTTCGTCCCATAACTCTCTTAGTGTAAAATGCAGGGTTTTGATTTTAGGAATAAAGAGTGAACTCTGCAGATAAGAAAAAACTTAAGTCCCAAGCACACAGCTTAAAACCCGTCATTATGATCGGCCAGTCGGGGCTTACAGCAGCCGTGCTGGCAGAGATTGAACTAGCACTTAACACCCACGAACTGATTAAAGTGCGCATACGCGCTGAACGCGAAGATCGCAAGCTGATCAGCGAAAAAATCTGCACGGACACCGGCGCAGAACTCATTCAAAGTATTGGTCAAATTGCAGTTATTTATCGGTTAAATCCGAACAAATAACATAGGTTCAAGGTAAAAGGTTCAAGGCCTTCTCTCCCTTGAACCTCAAATATATTCAATCGAAATAATTTCATAATCGACATTGCCGCCCGGCGCTTTAACCGTCACAACATCTTCTACTTCTTTGCCGATCAAGGCTCTGGCTATCGGCGAACCGATAGAAATACGACTCTCCTTAATATTGGCCTCATCTTCGCCAACAATCTGATAGGTCACTTTTCTCTCTGATTCAATATCTTCTATTTCTACGGTCGCGCCAAACACCACCTTACCATTGGCATCCACCTTGGTAACGTCGATAATTTGCGCATTGGAAAGCTTGCCTTCAATTTCAGAAATGCGCCCTTCGGCAAAGCTTTGCTGCTCTTTCGCAGCATGATATTCGGCGTTTTCTTTCAAATCGCCATGCGCCCTGGCCGTCGCTATCGAGGCAATGATACGCGGACGCACCACTGACTTTAATTCTTCCAGTTCGGCGCGTAATTTTTCTGCACCTTTGACGGTGAGAGGTACTTTATTCATTTTTTAAAAACTCCAATAATTGTTTTTAAGCTAAGAGCAAGGTCGCCGCTCTTTCAGCCTTTCATCTTTCGTCTTAAGTCAGACTCTTATGCAAATCCTGCAAGCAATTCACATCACCTGCATCCAATTCGCCCAGCGCGTAACAGGCCGCCCTTGCACCTGCCATCGTCGTGTAATACGTTACGCGGTGCTGCAAGGCTTCCCGACGCATGGTAAATGAATCCGAAATGGCTTTGGTGCCTTCCGTCGTATTAATAATCAGTTGAACCTGATCGTTTTTAATCATATCAACCGTGTTAGGTCGCCCTTCGTTAACCTTATAAACCACTTCGCAGGGAATGCCCGCGTCTTTAAGATACTTTGCGGTGCCGCCGGTTGCGACGATTTCATATTTTTTATCGACCAGCATTCTGGCAACATCCGGTGCCTTGGCTTTATCGGCATCACGAATACTAATCAGCACTTTGCCGCTGTGATTCAAGTTAACGCCAGCGGCGCGCTGGGATTTGGCAAAAGCCTCACCGAAGGTTTTACCGACCCCCATCACCTCACCGGTCGATTTCATTTCAGGCCCCAATAAAGGGTCAACGCCGGGGAATTTGACAAACGGAAATACCGCCTCTTTAACCGAATAGTAACCCGGAATACGCTCTTTGGTAACGCCTTGTTGCGCCAAAGTTTGCCCGACCATACACCGTGCCGCAATTTTAGCCAGCGGGTAGCCGGTTGCCTTGGACACGAATGGCGCCGTACGCGAAGCTCTTGGATTGACTTCGAGCACAAAAATATCCTCGCCTTGAATCGCAAACTGGGTATTCATCAAACCGATTACGCCCAAAGCTTCGGCCATTTTGGCAACTTGTTCGCGCAATTTATCCTGGAGATGCGGCGCTAATTCATACGGAGGCAACGAACACGCAGAATCGCCCGAATGCACCCCGGCCTGCTCAATGTGCTCCATCAAGCCGCCGATCAAAACCTGCTCCCCGTCATAAATGGCATCGACATCCATCTCAACCGCATCGTCAAGAAAACGATCCAGCAATACTGGCGAATCGTTGGACACGCTAACCGCTTCTTTCATATAACGCTGCAAACCCTCTTCATTGAAGACGATTTCCATAGCTCGGCCGCCCAAAACGTACGAAGGCCGAACCACCAACGGATAACCCAGCTCTTTTGCCGCATTAATCGCCTGCTCGACAGATCGCGCCGTGGCATTTGGCGGCTGCCGAAGATTCAGCCTTTCCAGCAGTTTTTGAAATCGCTCACGGTCTTCGGCCAAATCAATCGAGTCCGGCGAGGTACCAATAATCGGCACACCGGCGGCTTCCAAAGCACGCGCCAATTTCAGCGGCGTCTGACCGCCGTACTGCACAATCACGCCTTTGGGTTTTTCAATATGCACGATTTCCAGCACATCTTCCAATGTTAACGACTCAAAATACAAACGATCCGAGGTATCGAAATCGGTGGAAACCGTTTCAGGATTGCAATTAATCATGATGGTTTCATAGCCATCTTCGCGCAACGCCAATGCAGCATGAACACAGCAATAATCGAACTCGATGCCCTGTCCGATACGGTTAGGCCCGCCGCCGAGAATGATGATTTTTTCTTTATCGGAAACCCGCGCCTCGCATTCCTGCTCATAAGTCGAATACAAATAAGCCGTATCTGACGAAAACTCGGCCGCACAGGAATCAATGCGCTTATAGACCGGACGAATATTCTGCTTGTGCCGCACATTGCGTACTTCGGTTTCGGAGGTATCCAGCAACTTGGCTAGGCGTATATCGGAAAAGCCCTTGCGCTTTAATTTATACAGCTCGCCTTCTTTCAAGGTCGACAAGGTTTTAGTCGATAACGATTTCTCAGTCAGCACCAAATCTTCAACCTGCGCCAAAAACCAGGGATCGATTTTACTGGCCTCATGCACGTCGTCCAGACTCATGCCGCTACGGAATGCATCGGCGACATAAAGCAAACGATCCGGCCCCGGATGGCGCATTTCGCGCTGCATTTTTTCCTGCGCATCTTCCCGGTTCAAATCGATAACTTCATCGAGACCGCTTATACCGATTTCCAATCCGCGCAAGGCTTTTTGCAGCGATTCCTGAAACGTGCGGCCTATCGCCATGACTTCGCCGACCGATTTCATCTGCGTGGTCAAACGGTCGTCAGCTTGCGGGAATTTTTCAAAAGTAAATCGTGGGATTTTGGTAACCACATAATCGATGCTAGGCTCAAACGATGCCGGTGTTGCACCGCCGGTAATCTCGTTTTTCAATTCATCCAGCGTATAACCTACCGCAAGTTTTGCCGCCACTTTGGCAATCGGGAAACCGGTCGCCTTGGACGCCAAAGCAGACGAACGCGACACGCGCGGATTCATCTCAATAATTATCATCCGCCCATCTTTCGGATTAATCGCGACCTGTACATTGGATCCGCCGGTATCGACGCCAATTTCACGCAATATCGCCAAAGAGACATTACGCAAAATCTGATATTCCTTATCGCTTAACGTTTGCGCTGGCGCTACGGTGATGGAGTCGCCGGTATGCACACCCATCGGGTCGAAGTTTTCAATCGAACAGACAATGATGCAGTTGTCCTTGGAATCGCGCACCACTTCCATCTCGTATTCTTTCCAACCCAGCACCGATTCTTCAATCAATAATTCGTTGGTTGGCGACAAATACAAGCCGCGTTCGCAGATTTCAACAAACTCTTCCTTGTTGTAAGCAATGCCGCCACCGCTGCCGCCCATGGTAAATGAAGGTCGGATAACGGTTGGATAGCCCACTTCCAGTTGCGCTGCCAGAGCCTCTTCCATACTATGCGCAGTTTTTGATTTCGCTACTTCATAACCGATTTTCTGCATCGCCTGATTGAACAACGCACGGTCTTCGGCTTTGTGAATCGCTTCTTTGGACGCGCCGATCATCTCAACACCGTATTTTGCCAAAACCCCGTGAGCATCAAGATCCAACGCGCAATTCAATGCCGTTTGTCCGCCCATGGTCGGCAATATCGCATCGGGACGTTCCTTGGCAATGATTTTTTCTACGGTTTGCCAGTCGATAGGCTCGATATAAGTCGCATCGGCCATATCCGGGTCGGTCATGATCGTCGCCGGATTGGAATTGACCAGAATAACGCGATAACCTTCTTCCCGCAGCGCTTTACAGGCTTGAGTTCCGGAATAATCAAACTCGCAGGCTTGGCCGATAACGATGGGGCCTGCGCCCAGTAATAAAATCGATTTTATGTCGGTTCTTTTTGGCATTTTATTCTTTAAAAGGTTAGGATTTTCTACTGTCGGCTAGCCGATAAACTTCGCTTCGTTCACGCTTACCAACGGCAATAACGACAATGATTAATTCATTATCGCGAACTTCATACACTAAGCGATAACCAACATCGCGTAGTTTTATTTTGTACCGATTTTTCTCGATTTTTGCGGATAAGACACAAGGATTTTGCAACCGCTCTTTCAATTTAGCTATAAATTGCTCACGAATAGAATTATCAAGTTTTTGCCATTCTTTGAGTGCGGCTGGGTGAAAGTCCAGGGAATACATGATTACAAGTCATTCAAGGAAACGCGAATAAACGCCTGACCATCATTCAGCCGCTCATCAGCGATTTTATTAAGCTCTTCGTTCTCCAGCTTCTCCGCATCGCTTAACTCATCATCGTTTACTAACAAATGGCATTGGTCTTGAGGAAGCAGCGCCAAAAAATCAATGACTTTTTGGTAAACAGTGTCTTCAACTTCAAGTTGTATGGTCTTCATTAGGATACCTTAGATGCTTATTTTTGTGCGGCAGTTAATAAAACAATCAATCATCAAACACCACATCCTCATAAATATCCCCCACTCTTAAAACCGCGTGATAATCCCCACAATCAATTGCCAGAATTTCATCGGCTTCAAGCAATGCCGTTTGCCATTCGCCTTGGGCATCACGGACAAAATATTCAACTTTAAGTTGATTGGAGCTAATCAATAAGTAATAGCGCAAGCTAGGTATTTGTTGATAGACCTGCAATTTTTCACGGCGGTCAATTTTTGCCGTGCCGGGCGATAAAACTTCCGCAATAAAACATGGCTGTTGCTTACAATATTCCCCATTATCTTGAGTATTACAAACCAACATCACATCAGGGTAATAATAAGCCTTGTGCCATGCAATTTTCAGTTTCATATCGCTGACAAATACGCCGCAATGCCCACCACGTGCTGCTGCCCGAAGATGAAAGCCGACATTTAAGCTAACACGATTGTGCCGCTCACCTGCTCCAGCCATGGCATAAATTTGTCCATCGACATATTCATGGCGCATATCGGCATCCAATTCCATTGCCAGATAATCTTGTTCAGTCAAATAAGTAAGTTTTTGTAAGGCTGTCATAAGTTCCTCCTACTTTATGTCGAACATTTGGGAATAATACTACCCTTGCTTAGCTTGCCCCCATCATCTCGATAAAATCATCGAATAAGGATTCCACATCATGAGGCCCCGGACTTGCTTCAGGATGACCCTGGAAACTCATCGCAGGACAATCGGTGCGTTTGATACCCTGCAAGCTACCGTCAAATAATGACCGGTAAGTCGCTATTACATTATCAGGAAGACTGTCTTCATTAGCCGCAAAACCGTGATTCTGGCTGCTGATCATGACCCGGCCTGTGGCTATTTCCTGAACCGGATGATTGGCGCCATGATGACCGAATTTCATTTTCTCGGTTTTTGCGCCGCTGGCCAAAGCCAATAACTGATGCCCCAAGCAAATACCGAATACCGGAATCTTCTTTTCCAGTATCGTTTTGATCGCCTCTATCGCATAAGTACACGGCTCAGGATCGCCTGGGCCATTAGACAGAAAAACACCGTCAGGATTCATCGCCAATACGGTTTCAGCAGACGTCGTTGCAGGAACAACGGTAACACGGCAACCGCGATTAGCCAGCAACCTGAGAATATTGCGTTTAACGCCAAAATCATAAGCCACCACATGCTTGGTCAGATTTTCGGCTTGCTTATGTCCATGCTGCAAGTCCCAGATATTTTCAGTCCATTCATAAGGCCGGGCAACAGTGACCTCCTTAGCCAGATCCATCCCCTTCAAGCCAGGAAAGCCTTCAATGGCTTTTTTGGCAACGTCCAAATCCACCGACTCGCCCGCCATAATACAGCCTCGCTGCGCTCCCTTGTCGCGCAAAATCCGGGTTAATTGGCGGGTATCAATATCGGCAATGGCGACCACATTGTTATCGGTCAAATATTGCTGCAAGGTTTTGGTGCTGCGCCAGTTGCTAGCCAACAGCGGCAGATCCCTGATCACCAGACCGCTGGCAAAAACACCGACCGACTCGTCATCTTCGTCAGTAGTTCCAGTATTGCCGATATGCGGATAGGTTAACGTTACAATCTGCCGGGCATAAGACGGGTCGCTCAAAATTTCCTGATACCCGGTCATCGCCGTATTAAAAACCACCTCACCTACGGAACAACCATCTGCACCAATGGCTACACCGTTAAATACCGTTCCATCTTCCAATACCAATAAAGCAGACCTAGTCAAACACGTCACCTCAAATGTGCAAAACGGGATGAACCCTTAAGGACTCATCCCGTTGTAAAAATCAAAACTGGGCTAATTTTACGAGATTATGCGGCTTGGGTCATTAACAATTTTTTAAATCCGAAGCAAACGGTTGATTGGATTGTAAATCTAAACCAGCGAAGACAAAGACGCAATCTTCTGCTCAACGCTGAGAATAGCCCGATTCAAAATACCTAGATTTTTTTCCTCGACAATTTGCATACCCATCACATAAAAAATGGGCATCCATAGCGGATTAATCAGCAGCCCGCCCAGCGCACTTTTCCATGTTCGCTTCAGGTTTTTTAACGGATTAAACGATTCGGCCAACGAATGCATCGGGTACTCGGCAAAAACAGCGGCAATCGGATGCAGGATGACCTTGTCGCTCCCCTCAAGCTGCGCCATCGATTGAAGCAGCTTACGCTCCATATTGTGATAATTCATCCGCGCATAGCCCGCAGAAAATGCAAAGGTAAGCGCGACCAGCGGCAGCAAAATGCCCGGAGGAACCACAGGCGCGAAAGAGGAAGACAGCATGACGATGCCTAGCCCCAACATCAGAACATCTTCGCCCCGCTCCACATCGCGATCAATGCCCTGGATAATCGCTAAAACGGCATTGCCGAATGGAGCTTTTAAATAATCTTTTTCTTGTGCCATGGTAATTCTCCTTATGGATAATGCTTTAAAAACACACCTTTCAAGATTGCTGATCGAAGAAATGAATCAAATTTCGCCCCCCTTCTTTCGCTTGATACATTGCCATATCGGCACACTTGAGGATCTCTTCCCTGCTTATTTCATGACCAATGAACAACGCCACACCGATACTTGATGTGCAATGATGTTCAATACTTTCCGCTTCTTTCTCTTGCTGAAGGGTCAGTATGTATGGCTCAGCCAAAGTAATACGGATTTTTTCAGCAACATTGCGGGCTTGCAAAATCGAAGCAGCTTTATTCTTATCTAATTCACTAAGCATTACTACAAACTCATCGCCAGCGAAACGGGCTACGGTGTCCGCTTCGCGCACACAACTGTTAATGCGACGGGCCGCTTCAATCAACAACAAGTCTCCAACACTATGCCCATGCATATCATTAAGCAATTTAAATTTGTCCAGATCCAGAAACATCAATGCGCCATAACAACCGCTACGTTTACTGGTAGCCATCGCTTGACTCAGCCGGTCATTTAGCAGGCGCCGATTGGGGAGTTGCGTCAATTCGTCAATGTAAGCCAGAGTGACAATTTTCTTCTCCATTCGCTTGCGCTCTGTGATGTCGTGCAGAGTCGCAACGTAGTGAGTAATTTTTCTGTTTTCTCCTTTCACTTCGGTGATAGTGAGTCTTTCTGGATACACTTCACCACTCTTGCGTCGGTTCCAGACTTCGCCCTGCCATGATCCGTCGCGTTTGAGGGCTTTCCACATTGCGGCATAAAATGCCGCATCATGGCGCCCCGACTTGAGCAAGCGTGGCGTCTGACCTACTGCTTCCTTTGCTGTATATCCGGTGATCTCGGTGAAAGCTCGGTTGATCCGCAAGATCGTTATATTTGCATCGGTAATCATCATGCCTTCCTGAGATTCAAAGGCGGTGGCGGCGATACGAAGGTCTGCCTCGGCTTGCTTGCGTTGGGTGATGTCTTGAGCAAAGCCGGTAGTACCCAAAACCTTGCCGTTCTCATCAATGACTGGAGTCCTGAAAGTTTCTAGCCAGCGTATTTTGTTACCGTCAACTAATGATTCCTCAATGCGTTTCTGTTGACGCAAGGTCATAACCTCGACATCGTTGATGCGGTATTTCTCCGCCAGCTCTTTCGGGTAAAGATCACGATCAGTTTTTCCTATGATCTGCTGGGTATCTTTCCACTGGAAACGGCCGACAAAAGCTTGGTTTACCCTGATATAGCGGCCGTCAGCATCTTTCAACCATGTCATGAAGGGTGAGTTTTCCAGGATGGCGCACATGGTTACATCGCTCTTGCGTAGACGATGGTTGAAGGCTGCCAGCTCATCGGAGAATTTATGCAACTGTTGATGGTCAAACTCCATTTCATCTTGCAACTGCACCACGCGCTGTCCGGCACGCAGCCTCGCCAACAGCACCTTGGGGCTGACCGGCTTGGTTATGTAATCGTTCGCCCCGGCATCAAACGCCTCCACCAGACTGTCTACACCTTCTTGCGCCGTCATGATGAACACATAGATGTTACGCCATAAAGGATTCTGCCTAAGCATCTTGCAAAATCCGATACCATCCATCTCAGGCATGATCCAGTCGGTGATAATGAGCTGCGGCATAAATTCTTCGATCAAACCCAACCCTTCCATCCCATTGTTGGCAGTAACAACCGTATGCCCGGCTTTTTCCAGCAATTTCTTTAGCAGCAGTAAAATAGCTTGGTCATCATCTACAAGCAGGATGCGCAATTTGTAAAATGTACCTGCGCCGCTAATCAACTCATCAGCGATTTCCACCATACCCGGCACCAGCGGTACCGCTTCTAATAATGTCGCAAAGGGGGGGAGCTTGACCGAACGGAGGCCGCACAACTTGCTCCATTCATTCCATTCACGCACCGATTTGTCGCCAAGCATGGCAAAATCTTTTATTTCTAAGCCGTGTCGGCTAGCTATCAAAATTAATTTTGACACTAATTTTCGCTGTTGCGGCTCTTTGGCCAAACACACTTTAGAAAACAAGTCCGCAATGTGCAGTATATTCAACAAATGCCAGCCACGACTGCCCTCCACAAAATGAGATTGTCCCGGATTCTCATAATGCAGGGAG
The DNA here is from genome assembly GCA_945861405.1 of Candidatus Methylobacter oryzae. Lineage (GTDB taxonomy): Bacteria > Pseudomonadota > Gammaproteobacteria > Methylococcales > Methylomonadaceae > Methylobacter_A > Methylobacter_A oryzae_A. The sequence goes on from CAMAUL010000004.1 coordinate 61,135, forward strand.
ATCTCCTGAAACACTTGCGGCATCCCCCAATCTGCCAGCATCGCTTGCGTCAACTGACTATGGTTAAAACCAAATTTGCTGTCCTCAAGGGAGATGAGTTCGGACACCACGCCTGTTCCCGACAGGCTTGCGGCATACACGCCATCCTTGGCGATATCCACATTTTCTGCAACCGCACCAAGGATGCCCGAATATTCTTGCGGATAAACCGTCGCCAGCGCCAAGGAACCGATTTGCCCCATCAGGCCAAGAATAAATACCTCTTCAGTGGAGCCAACGCCACTGTGCAAAACTAAGTTTTGGGCAGTAATTGCGGTCAGCAACGAGTGTGACCAGAAGTCTTGATAATTGAAGGCTTGGCATGCCCCATCACAATGATGTTCCATTAATGACAAGCCCAATACCAACTCCCTTACCGTGTTCAAGCCCAATACCGTCACCGCATCCACTATAGACGCGATGGGGCGCGTCTGGTAGGCCACGCGCACATTGGCCACCTTAAGAATACGGCTGGACAATGCCGGATCAGCCTTGATCGCATGGGCAATCTCCTTGATTGATGCATTATCATTGCCGGTCAACTCCATCACACGCATGGCTACGCCTTTAGGTGATGGCAAATTACCGCTTGCCTTTATTTCTTCGAATTTGGAATCGCTAAGCATACTGAAAATCTTCGTTGTTAATTTTTTGTGTGGAATTTGTCACTTGGCACAGTGAAATCATTTGCCGACGACTTCCACCCGTTCGAGATAGTCCCGCAGATCGGCGACTCCTGATTCGATGGCTGACAAGTCTTGCACCTTGGCGGAAGACTCCAGTTTGTCGCCAATATCGGAGATACGGTCAAGCCCATATCCGCCGCCACTGCCCTTCAGTTTGTGGCTGAGATCGCATAGGATTTCAAAATCCTTTTGCACTAGCGCATTCTGCAACACATCCAATTCATTGCGGCAATATGCCAAGTAACCGGGGATAAGCTCCAATACATCCTCATCATCGATATGGACGATAATTTTTATATCTGTCATTTTATGGGACTCCACATTGCCCCGCTGTTCAGTCGGCTTTAATGGGTGGATGGATTGCAACGCGTCAAGCAACACTTTTTTCTTAATCGGTTTGGTGAGATGCCCGTTACATCCCGCGTCGATGCTGCGTTGCTCATCTTCTTTGAGGGCGTTGGCGGTAAGGGCAATAATGATAGTCGAGGCGCGCCCTTCCATTTCTTCAATGCGCCGGATTTCCGCAGTGGCCTCGTAGCCGCCCATTTTGGGCATTTGGACATCCATCAGCACGACATCGTAGTGGTGAGCCTGGAATTTATCCACTGCGGCCAAACCGTTATTGACCACATCGAGACGATACCCGGTTTGTTTGAGAAACACCTCAATCAATAAAACATTATTGACGTTATCTTCAGCCAGCAGGATGTGCAACCCAGCGTTTGCTGATTGCGGATCGGAAGATGGGCATGTTTCTGCCATTGGCGTTGCCAGCGTGTTCAGCTGTAGCTCATGGCCGATGGACTGAATCAGTTCATGGCGTTTGATTGGTTTGAGCAAGAAAGTCAGCGCAAGACCTTTCGCCAGCTGTTTTTGAATAATGTCATCGGATGAAAGCAACATAATTTGGAGTTTTTCCAACGTGGGGTTGGCGCGAATCGAGATGCTCAGGTCAATGCCTCCCATTTCGGGCATATGGGCATCCAGCAGCGCCAAGACAAACGGTTCCCCCTTAACTGAGGCCTCTTCAAGCAGTGCCAACGCCTGTTTGGCGGATTCTGCTTCGGAGATTTCCGCTCCTAGCGGCTGAAGATATTTTCGCACGATGATGCGGTTGATGGCGATATCGTCCACCACCAGAATCTTGAGGCCGCGTAGATCTACCGGAACATCGGTGCGCATTGGTTTGGCGGCTTGCGGCAAGCATGCTGTGAAGTAGAAGGTCGAGCCTTCACCCTCCTGGCTTTCAACCCAGATTTTACCATCCATCAAATTTACCAGTTGACGGGTAATGGTAAGCCCGAGGCCAGTGCCGCCAAACCGACGCGTAACGCTGCTGTCTGCCTGGAAGAACGGCTCGAAGATGGCATCCTTTTTTTCGGCAGGTACGCCAATGCCAGTATCGCTAACGGAAAACAGCACCCAATCGGGGGAGTTATCGACGAGACGGGCGTCGATCACGACGACGCCCTCGCGGGAGAATTTGATTGCATTGCCAATCAGATTGATCAGGCATTGCTTTAGCCGTCTGGCATCGCCATAGGCGAACTCGGGCACGCCATGCCCGATGTCCAACACCAACTCCAGCCCCTTGTCAAAAGCGCGGATGGAATGAAGGTCAAGCAGCTCGTTAAGCGTTTGCTCAAGCGAAAAATCTGCTTTGTCCAATTCCAGTTGCCCTGCCTCGATTTTAGATGTGTCAAGAATATCGTTAATCAATTCCAGAAGATTATTGCCCGCATCTTGGAAGATCCCCACATATCTGCGCTGTTCTGCGCTAAGCTCGGTCTCGGATAGTATTTCCGCCATACCGAGAATGGCATTCATGGGCGTGCGAATTTCATGGCTCATATTGGCGAGGAATTCGCTTTTTGCCAAGTTGGCGCTTTCAGCCATGTGTTTGGCCTTGTGCAGGGCTTCTTCAACCAATTTACGTTTGGTAATGTCAAAAAAAGTCGCCACGGCGCCAACCACTTGTGCCTCGCGGACTATTGGATAAGACCAGTATTCCACAGGGAATGAGTTTCCATCACGGTGCCAGAACACTTCATCGTCCACATGTATGCTTTCGTTGTGCTGATAAGATTTATACATGCGGCACTCTTTCGCAGGGTAAGGGGTGCCGTCGGCATGTGAATGATGGATTAACGTGTGGATGTGCTTGCCAATGACTTCATTGGCATCCTGATAACCGAGGATGCGTAAAAACGCGTTGTTGATGAAAGTGCAATTGCCCTGAAGATCCACGCCATAAATACCCTCAACAATAGAATCCAACAGCAGATAGATTTGTTCCTGGCTTTCCCGCAATCGCTCCTCATTCTGCTTACGGTTTAAGGTGATGATGGCAACAATAAAAGCAGCCAGCGCAAACAGCAAATAAACCATGACCAGCAATATCATGTTGCCGATTTGGTTATAAAAGCCGGTATTTGACAAAGCAGCATGGGGAACCACGGACACAATCTTCCAGTAGAGATCTTGTTGCTCCGGTATAGGCTCGCTGGTTCCTTGCACCGTTTCAGAACCCGAGGAAGATTGCCGCCCAAAAAGCAGCGGCTGGACTGTGTCATAGACAAACAAACCTTTTGCTGTCAGTAGGGTTCCCTTTTTTGCCTTGGAGATGGTGCGCCATTCGTCGGCAAAGTCGTGTCCGAAGGTGCGGTCGCTCTTGCCCAGCATGAAGCCCCACTCATCCGCCTCGTTATCGTTGTGCAGCCAATAACCGTCGCTATTGAGCAGCATGCCGCTTCGGCCGTTTTCTTGCATTTCCTTGTGGAGGTTCTGGAGCAGATCGTTCCCGTAATAATTGAACAGGAGTATGCCCTTCTTGCGGCCTGCACTATCGAATACCGGCGTACCGAAGCGGATCGTCGGCTTGTATGGAATCTCCAGACGATTTTCATCAACATTCAAGTCCATTGGTGAAATATATACTTCGCCCAGATTTAACCTGAATGTGTCATTGAAAAAATAGCGTTTTGACTTATTTTGCAACTTCTCGTGCGGGACAATGACCGGCTGTCCATCATTATAATCGATGCGGATTACTTCCATGCCGCTAGCATCCAGGTAGCGTATTTGATCGTAGTGCTGTTTTTCCTTGGACAGTGTTAAAAAGATTTCGGCCAATTCATCGCGTTGCGCCGGATTTCCGCTGTCCAAATAACGCCGAAACAAGGGCAGCTTGGCAATGATACGCAGATCGGAATCAACTCCCTCTAAATTTTGCGTTATTTGTGCTTTGGCTATGCTGATGTGGTTATTCTCGACCACCTCTATTCTTTTCACCTCCCTTTGTTGGGCAAGTCGAATGTTCAACAATAGAACGATAGAAATAACAATAACAATGGGCAGGTAAATGAGTGCAAAACGTTTTAGCAACGCTTGTACGGGGATAGTTTTTATTGGGGTGTTAGGGCGAATTAGCGACATGCAGCTTCATTTTCAGAAAAAACGAAGCATCATAATAACCCAACAGATAAAGGAAGCCAGCCTTTTTTATTCCAAACACGCGATATGGCTAGAGTCCGAAAAACCCCGTTTAGGGTTCAATGCATTTGGCAGCACCATAGGTCGATTAGGGAAACGGAAAATACTAAATTGGGATGTTTGCAATTTCCCACGTCCCTTAGCATCCGTTGCTGTAAAAAAGCCCCGGCTGTCTCAAAAACAACCGGAGCTTTCATTTCACCATGCAGGGGGAGATTTATCCACCCAAAGGCGAATTTGTCGCCCCTACAAAAAAGACAACACGATTACATCATGCCGCCCATGCCACCCATACCGCCCATGCCACCCATATCATGGCCGCCATGACCGCCTTTATCTTCGCTAGGCGCATCGGCAATCATCACTTCGGTGGTCAGCATCAAACCGGCAACAGAAGCTGCGTTTTGCAGCGCTGTACGGGTCACTTTCGCAGGATCTAAAATACCCATTTCGATCATGTCGCCGTATTGGCCGGTTGCCGCATTGTAACCGAAGTTACCTTTGCCTTTTTGCACTTCATTGAAAACCACTGAAGGCTCGTCGCCAGCGTTAGCAACGATTTGACGCAAAGGCTCTTCCATCGCGCGACGCAGGATGTTGATACCGACTGTTTGGTCGTGGTTAATGCCTTCCAGCTTATCAAGAGCCGAAATAGCGCGAACCAACGCTGAACCGCCGCCAGCTACAACGCCTTCTTCAACCGCTGCACGAGTTGAATGCAGCGCGTCTTCAACGCGGGCTTTCTTTTCTTTCATTTCGATTTCAGTTGCAGCGCCCACTTTAATGACAGCAACACCGCCCGCTAATTTAGCCAGACGCTCTTGCAGTTTTTCTTTGTCATAGTCGGAAGTTGCATCGTCAGCTTGTGCGCGAATTTGCGCAACGCGGCCTTTGATTTGCTCTTCAGAACCCGCGCCATCAATGATAGTGGTGTTTTCTTTAGTGATTTGTACTTTTTTGGCTGTACCCAGTTGCGACAATTCCGCTTTTTCCAGGCTCAAACCCACTTCTTCGGAAATAACCACGCCGCCGGTCAATACCGCGATGTCTTCCAACATGGCTTTACGACGGTCGCCGAAACCAGGCGCTTTAACGGCGGCCACTTTAACGATGCCGCGAATGGTGTTAACAACCAAAGTCGCCAACGCTTCGCCTTCCACATCTTCAGCAACGATCAATAAAGGACGGCCGGCTTTAGCAACGCCTTCCAAAATAGGCAGCATGTCGCGGATATTGGAGATCTTTTTGTCGTAGATCAGAATCATTGGGTCGTCTAATTCGACGCTCATATTTTCTTGTTTGTTGATGAAGTAAGGCGACAAATAGCCACGGTCAAACTGCATACCTTCAACAACGTCCAACGAGTTATCTAAGCCTGTGCCTTCTTCAACAGTAATAACGCCTTCTTTACCGACTTTTTCCATTGCTTCTGCAATGATTTTGCCGACAGACTCGTCGGAATTTGCAGAGATGGTGCCTACTTGGGCAATCGCTTTGTTATCTGTGCAAGGGGTTGCAGAGGCAACAATGGCTTCAACGGCTTTAATAACGGCTAAATCAATACCGCGTTTTAAGTCCATTGGGTTCATGCCCGCTGCAACAGCTTTTAAGCCTTCGTTGACGATAGATTGCGCCAATACAGTCGCAGTCGTAGTCCCGTCACCGGCTACGTCAGAAGTGTGCGACGCCACTTCTTTAACCATCTGTGCGCCCATGTTTTCGAATTTGTCTTTCAATTCGATTTCTTTAGCAACCGATACACCGTCTTTAGTGATGGTTGGAGCACCGAAACTTTTGTCCAGGATCGCATTACGGCCTTTAGGGCCTAAAGTTACCTTGACTGCATTTGCTAAAATATTTACGCCTCGCGCCATACGGACACGAGCGTCATCACCGAATAATACGTCTTTTGCTGCCATTTTTATTCCTTAATAATTTGTATGTGAATGTGATTGGCGGGTTCAGGCTTAGCCTAAAACGCCCATGATGTCTTCTTCACGCATAACGATCAGTTCGTCGCCGTCAACTTTAACTTCGTTGCCGGAATATTTGCCAAACAGCACTTTATCGCCAACTTTAACTTCCAATGCGCGTACTGTGCCATTGTCCAGTTGTTTGCCACTACCTACCGCCAAAATCACGCCTTGGCTTGGTTTTTCAGCAGCGGAACCTGGCAGTAAAATACCACCGGCAGTTGTCGTTTCTTCTTCAACACGTTTGACTATCACTCTGTCGTGTAACGGACGTATTTTCATCAATATCTCCTAAACATTAAAATTACAGGTTAAATTCAGTTTTAGATTTTAGCACTCGCTAGCAGAGAGTGCCAACAATAATCAGTTTTTGCAGTCTGCCCCGTTCTTTGGCATCATTAAACCCGTAGGGGCAATCCCTTGTGGTTGCCCTAACACAAGCACAAAGTCTATGTGGGCAGGCACAAGGCCAGCCCCTACATCACAATACAGCATCAGCATGACTTATGAATGACAACCAACTACTGCGCTACAGCCGCCAAATCATGCTTCCTCAAGTCGATATTGAGGGGCAACAAAAACTTCTCGCTGCCAAGGTACTGATTGTCGGCGCAGGCGGACTAGGATCTCCCGCAGCTATTTATCTTGCTGCGGCCGGTGTCGGCAATATCGCTATTTATGATAATGACGTCGTGGACTTATCCAATTTACAAAGGCAAATTGCTCATCACACTCCCGATATTGGGACTGATAAGGTAATTTCAACCCGCCAAACGCTAAACCAGTTAAATCCTGACATTCAGGTAAGAGCCGTTAAACAACGACTGGAAGATGAGAAACTTGATGACGAGGTGGGATTGGCGGACGTGGTTTTGGACTGTAGCGATAATTTCACAACGCGCTTTGCGATCAATGAAGCCTGCGTCAGACACCAAACGCCGCTGGTTTCCGGCGCGGCGATCCGCTTTGAAGGCCAAGTAACCGTGTTTACGCCGGGCAAGAACAACAGCCCGTGCTACAACTGCCTGTACAACAGCGATGGAGAAGAACTACAAAATTGCGCAACCAACGGCGTCATAGCACCGGTCACCGGCATCGTCGGCAGCATTCAGGCGCTGGAAGCAATGAAACTGATCATGAATATCGGGGAAACATTAACCGGACGGTTATTGCTGCTGGATGGCTTGGCGATGGAATGGAATACGATGAATCTGCGGAAAAACCCTAACTGCCAGACCTGCAGCAGCTTATAACTTTAGATTTGAGAAGTTTCCAGGCGAACCGCATCACCTGGAACGCTTATCAACCAACATAGCTTTACTTTTTGGCAAGCTTTTCTTGAACGAATTTAATGGCTTTTTCTGCAAAATCATTCACCGCAGAAGGACTATCGGCATGCGGCTCAAGGTCACCCAATGGGTTGTCGCTTTTTTTCGTAAACGTGTAAATAAAATAGCCTAACGGTGCAAATACAAACGCCGCAATAAATATCATAACCAAAAATAAACCAGTAACTCCCATGATCCCTCCTCATGATTTTGTGTGTATTATTATTTTTAACGCAAAATAAGATAATACTCTTTTCCTGTCAAAAAAACATCTTCTAGAGTAGGGGGTCATAAAGCCATCAAAGAATTTTTGAAGCGGGGAACCGCTATTTTTACGAAAATTCTTTTGGGCGTTCCTGCCCAACAAGCGATATAAAAAATTAATGCGCAATTAAAATGAAGAATGCTGCGCTTTTGAATAAATCTTTATGCCAATCTCCCTATTGAAATACGCTTGATGGCAGCGACATTAGAGCGTGGGAATAATATATTGCTTTATTTTGGAAAAACCATTTCTTCCGGACGAACAAGCCTGTCGAATTCCTGTTCAGTCACAAAACCACCGGAAACAGCCTCTTCACGTAACGTGCTGCGATTTTTAAAAGCCAGTTTCGCAATTTTGGCCGCATTGTCGTAACCGATGCGCGGAGCCAAGGCGGTTACCAGCATCAACGAATTTTCCATAAGCTCGGCAATACGGTCGATATTCGGCTCAATGCCGACAACGCAATGATCGGTGAAACTCATCGCCGCATCGCCGATCAGGCGGATCGACTGGAGCACGTTATAAATGATGACCGGCTTGAACACATTGAGTTCCAAATGCCCTTGCGCTCCGGCAAAGGTAACGGTGGTATGGTTACCCATAACCTGCGCGCAAACCATGGTCATCGCTTCGCATTGGGTCGGATTCACCTTGCCCGGCATGATTGAAGAACCCGGTTCGTTTTCCGGCAGCGACAGTTCACCGATGCCGGAGCGCGGCCCCGAACTCAGCAGGCGAATATCATTAGCTATTTTATTGAGGCTGACGGCGATGGTATTTAACACCCCGGAAATTTCCACCATCGCATCATGCGCGGCCAGCGCCTCGAATTTATTGGCCGCAGAGACGAAAGGCAGCTGGGTAAATTTCGCGACCTCTTCGGCAAACTTATCGCCAAAACCCGGCTTTGAATTCAGGCCGGTACCCACCGCTGTACCGCCTTGGGCCAACGGATACAGCCGTTTGAGACTGTCGTTAATCCGGTCGATACCCAATTGCACCTGGGCTACGTAGCCGGAAAACTCCTGCCCCAATGTCAGCGGGGTTGCATCTTGCAAATGCGTTCGTCCGGTCTTGATTATGTCGCTCCATAACTGGGATTTATCGGACAGTGCGTGGTGCAAATGCTGAAGAGAGGGAATCAATAGATGGTGCAACTGCTCGACGGTGGCGATATGCATGGCCGTCGGAAAGGCGTCATTTGAAGACTGGCTACGGTTGCAATGATCGTTCGGATGAACCGGCGTTTTAGATCCCATAACGCCGCCAAGACGTTCGATAGCCAGATTGGCAATCACCTCGTTGGCGTTCATGTTGGACTGGGTGCCGGAGCCGGTCTGCCAGACAACAAGAGGAAAATTATCGTCCCTATTGCCGTCGATAACCTCCTGGGCCGCATCCGCTATGGCGTAGCCGATTTTTTGATCAATGTTGTTCAGCGCGATATTCGATAGTGCGGCGCAATATTTGACGATACCCAACGCGCGTATCAAAGGGCGAGGCAGGCGTTCATTGCCGATTTTGAAGTTAATCAGGGAGCGCTGGGTTTGTGCGCCCCAGTATTTATCGGCGGGTACTTGTATGGGGCCGAAGGAATCGGTTTCGGTGCGGGTATTGTCAGTCTTGTTTTTCATGATTTGTACGCTTGTGGTCGCAGAGTTTTATTCAGTAACGTAACCACTATTCCGGTTTCAGCCATGATAGCCTCCTGAGTCAGAATGAACGGAGTTTGACTATAACGGTTTTCACCCTGTTTGAATAGCAAACTTCTTGACCTGTTTCCGGTTGAGTGCTATTTCATTCGCATGAGGTTCTAAACCAAAATTAAGCTCTCTATTCTTTCAAGATAAAATCAAAATCCTTGACGCAACTACAAATACGAGTAGAAGCTATTTAAGTTGATAACATTTGCCGAGCCCATAAGGGAGGTTTCTATCATGATTAACCACGATCCATTTGGTACGCATCAACAACTGAAAACCGATAGCATCGGCTCGGTCTCGTATTATTCCCTGTCCCGGCTTGAGACTGTCGGCGCTGCCAATGTCTCACGGCTGCCGCATACGATAAAAATCCTGCTCGAGTCGTTATTGCGCAACTGCGACAACGATGTAATTACACAGGATCACGTCTTGAGCGTCGCCAACTGGCAGCCGCAAGGCACCCGATATGAAATACCTTTCAAACCGGCCCGGGTGATATTGCAGGATTTTACCGGCGTACCAGCCCTCGTGGATCTGGCCGCGATGCGGGATGCGATGAAGCGGCTGGGCGGCGATCCGAAAAAAATCAATCCCTTGATTCCCTGCGACCTGGTAATTGATCACTCAGTGCAGGTGGATTATTTCGGAAAGGCCAATGCCCTGTTATTGAACGAAACGGTCGAATTTGAAAGAAATGCCGAACGCTACGAGTTCCTCAAATGGGGGCAATCGGCATTTCAAAATCTCCGCGTGGTGCCTCCTTCCACCGGAATCGTGCATCAGGTCAATCTCGAATACCTTGCGCATGTCGTCTTCCGTAACAAGGATAACGTCTGTTATCCCGACAGCTGCGTCGGCACCGACTCGCATACGCCGATGATCAACGGTCTGGGCGTACTCGGCTGGGGTGTCGGCGGCATTGAAGCTGAAGCGGTTATGCTGGATCAACCTATCTACATGCTGGTTCCCGATGTGGTCGGTATTAAATTGACCGGTGAGCTGCCTCCGGGCGTGACTGCAACAGATCTGGTGCTACGCGTGACGGAGCTTTGCCGGAACTTTGGCGTGGTAGGGAAATTCATTGAGTTTTACGGTTCCGGGCTGACCAACTTGAGTATTCCCGACCGGGCCACACTCAGTAACATGGCGCCTGAACAAGGCTCGACGGTGAGTTTCTTCCCGATTGATGACGAGACTTTAAGCTACATGCGCCTGACCGGACGTAGTGCTGATCTGATCGACCTGACCGAACGCTATGCCAAGGAACAGGGTTTGTTCCGCACCGACAATACGCCTGACCCTGAGTTTACCCAGCTCATGGAAGTCGATCTCGGCACCATTGAGCCCTCGCTTGCAGGCCCCAAGCGTCCGCAAGACCGCATCCCTCTCAGCCAAGTAGGGCCGACCTACCGGCAAATGCTGATCGAACCGACAGGCATCAAGGGCATGGGGCTATTCGAGCGTGACCTGGAACGTAGCGGCATCGTATCGAGAAACGATACACAAGAAAAAATCAGCCACGGCGCAGTCGTTATCGCGGCGATCACCTCCTGTACCAACACCAGCAACCCATCGGTCATGCTGGCCGCTGGCTTAGTTGCAAAAAAAGCGGTGGAAAGAGGCTTGAAAGTCAAAAACTATGTAAAAACCTCGCTGGCTCCCGGTTCAATGGTGGTAACGGAGTACCTAAAGCAGTCGGGGCTTCTTGGCTTTCTGGAACAGCTGGGCTTTTATCTGGTCGGCTATGGCTGCACCACCTGCATCGGCAACTCCGGCCCGCTGGACGAATCCGTTGAAAAAGCGATAGTGGACAACGATCTGGTCGTGTCGGCGGTGCTATCCGGCAACAGGAATTTTGAGGGCCGCGTACATCCGTTGACCAAGACCAACTATCTGGCCTCGCCGCCGCTGGTCGTCGCCTATGCGCTGGCGGGATCGACGGCGCTGGACATTACCCGCGAACCGCTGGGTAACGACAAGGACGGCAAGCCGGTTTACCTCAAAGACATCTGGCCTACGCCTTGGGAAGTGGCTGAAGCGATCAGGCAATTTGTGACGCCGGAAATGTTCCGGGAGCGTTATGCGGATGTTTTTACCGGCACCAAGGCATGGCAGATGGTTGAAGTCAGCGGCACCGAACTGTATGCGTGGGACGAGAATTCGACCTACATCAGGAAGCCGCCGTTCTTCGAAGGGCTGAGCACAGACCGGCAGGCGATACATCCTCTTGCAGATATGCGGGTGTTAGCCCTGTTCGGCGACTCCGTCACTACCGATCATATTTCACCGGCCGGTCAAATCGCCCCGGACTCTCCGGCGGCGTTATACCTTTTGGGAAAAGGCATCGAGCAAAAAAATTGGAACAGCTATGGTTCGCGCCGCGGCAACGATCAGGTGATGAGCCGGGGCACCTTTGCCAACATCCGTATTCGAAACCTGCTGCTTCCTGGCGTTGAAGGCAATGCTACGATCTATCATCCCACCGGCGAACGGATGACCTTTTTCGATGCTGCGATGAAATATAAAAAGATCGGCATACCGCTGTGCATTCTTGCTGGTAAAGAATACGGTTCCGGCTCGTCCCGCGACTGGGCGGCGAAAGGCCCTTTTATGCAGGATGTAAAAGCGGTCATTGCCGAGAGTTACGAAAGAATCCACCGCAGCAACCTGATCGGCATGGGTATTTTGCCGCTGCAATTTATCGGCGGTGAATCGGCTAAAAGCCTGAAATTAACCGGGACGGAAACATTTGCCATCGATATTTCCGATACATCGATACCGCAACAGGAAATTAACGTTTCGGCATCCGCGCCTGATGGAACCGTCACGGCCTTTAAGGCCGTAAGCCGCATCGATACGCCGATAGAAATTCAATATTATCGGGATGGCGGCATTCTGCGCACGGTTTTGAAAAAGCTGGTGGGTTAATTATAGTCGTCCGCTACGGTGCAGGCGTCGATTAACCTGCCAGTGGTAAATTCCGGCGAGCAATGGACGAATCAGCGGCAAGCCAATCAACCATGCTATCGGCTTCAACACAGGCACTTTGCTCATCAGCAGGATATAAGCATCCATTTCGGACAGAATCTGCTGACTCTCATCCTGGACATGCAGTTCGGTTAGCGCCTTGTGAGGATCGATGCCGATCTGACGCAACTCATCTTCCCGACCGGTAATGTCGATCCAGCAAACATCTTCCCCCGCATTACCGGCGAGTTTTTCATAGGTCGCCCTGTCTTTGATGCATTTTGGACAGGCTCCATCGTAATAAACCTTAATTCTGGCTTCATTCTGATTCATATTTATTGCCTCCGATTAGCGTGGGTGATTTAGCATTTACATTGCTCAGATGGGTATTCAAAAATCAAAGCAACAACGCCTGCGACCCCAGTGGCATATTAAAGGGATTACAACAGCCCGGCAAATTCTTCCCGATCTGGATGAATACACCGACCTTTCCGGCAACATATCCCAAGAAACCGGACATTTCTATTTGCCTGCAACAGAAGAGACTATTGGAGTTGCGCAAAAAAAAAGTTCATCGTATACTTCAAGCCAGCTTACTTGATCAAGCTAGCATAATAATTTAAACACTTCTGGAGGTTTACGATGAAATGGGAAACACCAAGCTACACAGACCTGCGTTTCGGTTTTGAAGTAACAATGTACATCTACAACCGTTAATTCGGTTTAGACCAAAAAAGGGGCTCTTAATGAGCCCCTTTTTTTTGCCTGATGCCCTTTATTCCCGTATCATTCAGCCCTTATTCCCCATTTAAGTTACCTCCCAAACTATGAAAATCAGAGTTCTCGGTTCAGGTGCAGGCGGCGGTTTCCCTCAATGGAACTGCAACTGCCATAATTGCCATCGCTTGCGGCACAAGGAAATGAACGGCAAAGCCCGTACCCAGTCATCCATTGCGGTCAGCACCGACAACAAAAACTGGCTACTGTTTAATACCTCGCCCGACATTCGTGCGCAACTGGAAGCTTTTCCCGCTATCCAGCCTAAAGAAGGCGTTCGCGACACCGGCATTAAAGCGATCATGCTGATCGACAGCCAGATTGATCATACCACAGGCTTGTTGATGCTGCGGGAAGGTAAACCGCTGGACGTTTACTGCACCGAAATGGTCAAGCAAGACCTGACCACCGGCTTCCCTTTATTTAACATGCTGGCAGATTACTGCACCGTCAACCATCACCCGATTCCTTTCGACGGCAGCAGTTTTACCATTCCCGGCATTGATGACTTGCGCTTTTATACCCAAGCCTTAAAAAGCAAGGCACCGCCTTATTCACCGCATCGGCATGACCCGCATGACGGCGACAATATCGGCGTGATCATCGAACAAATCTCTACCGGCAAAAAAGTGTTTTATTCCCCCGGCCTGGGCGAGATAGAACCGCATGTGATGGCTGCGATGCAAGCCGTCGATTGCCTGCTGGTAGATGGCACTTTTTGGACTGATGACGAAATGTGCGTACAGAACATCAGCCATAAAAAATCACGCGAAATCGGCCATTTGCCGCAATCAGGCCCAGGCGGCATGATTGACGTGTTAAACGGCGTCGCCAAAGCCCGCAAAATATTGATCCATATCAACAACACCAACCCGATCTTAGACGACGATTCCGAACAGCGTAAGATACTCGATGCCGCTGGCATTGAAGTGTCCTACGACGGTTTGGAAATCGACTTATAAAGGATGCAAACATGAGCAGTGACAATAAAGCCTGGACTAGAGAACAATTTGAAGCCGAATTACGCGGCATGGAAAGCCATTATCATATTCATCATCCTTACCATACGCTGATGAACGAAGGAAAACTGACCAAAGAACAGTTACAAGGCTGGGTCGCCAACCGGTTTTATTATCAGGTCTGCATTCCGATTAAAGACGCCAATATCCTGGCCAACTGCCCGGATCGCGAAACCCGCGCCAAATGGATACAGCGGATTATGGATCATGACGGACACCCCGGTGATCCGGGCGGCATTGAGGCCTGGATACAGCTGGGCATAGCGGTCGGCCTGACCCGCGAAGACATCACCTCGCTGAAATACGTGCTGCCGGGTGTGCGCTTTGCAGTCGATGCCTATGTCAATTTTGCCCGAAGAGCGGAATGGCACGAAGCGGCAAGCTCCTCGCTAACCGAACTGTTCGCCCCCAAGATTCACCAGCAACGCCTGGATAACTGGCCGGAGCACTATCCTTGGGTGGAACAGGAAGGCTATATCTATTTCCGCAAACGCCTGACCGAAGCGCCACGCGATGTCATCCACGGCCTGACCATCACGCTGGACTGGTACAAAACCCGCGAACAACAAGACCGCATGATGCAAATCCTGAAATTCAAACTGGACGTGCTGTGGACAATGGCGGACGCGATGTACATGGCTTATATTAACGACATGCCGCCGTATTTTAATATTGAAAAATAAGACGTCGGAGTACGCTAATACATCACACACTCAACCCAAATGCCGACACTGTTGATAATTGATGGGTTCAAATTTTTCTTTTATGCAAACGAGCATGAACCGAAGCACATTCATGTCATAAAAGGCGGCGATTTCGCTAAAATCGAGTTAGCCTCGTTACAGATAGTGCATAATTACATGAAACCAAAGGATCTAAGCAAAGCGCTCGCACTTGTGGCAATTCATAAGGACGAGTTTGAGAGGAGATGGAATGAGTATTTTAGCCAAAGGTAAGTCCGTTCATTTTGATGACCGTTATTTGCGGGTCGAACTTGAGGATGAACGCGTCATATTAACGCCAATGTCATGGTACAAGGAACTGCAAGAAGCCTCGTTAAAACAGTTATCCAACTATCAATTCATTTGTCAGGGCAGTGGCATTGAATGGCCCGAACTGGATTACCATCTGAGCATCGAAAGCATGTTACTGGCTGACATTAAAAAACACGCAGCATAGAAAACCAAAATGACCATAAACCCAAACCAACCCATCAAATTCTCCCCTCTGCACCGCCTGCAATGGGAAGAAGCCCAGCAAAAAGACGTTATCCTCTATCCCGAAGGCATGGTGGAACTCAACCAAAGTTCCGCAGAAATCCTGAAGCTATGCGACGGCACCCGCAACCTTGCCCAAATCGTCGCCGATCTGGAACAAAAATTTGCCACCAAGGGGCTTGCAAACGATATTACCGCTTTCTTAGAGGTCGCTTTAAAAAATGGCTGGATCCAACAAAACTAAAATCACTCCGCCACGCTGGCTGCTGGCGGAGCTGACTTATGCCTGCCCGTTACAATGCCCTTATTGCGCCAACCCGATTGATTATGCGAACTATCAAGCCGAACTGAGCACCGAGGACTGGAAACGTGTACTCACGCAGGCTCGCAAAATGGGCGCAGTGCAGCTGGGCTTTTCCGGCGGTGAACCGTTAACCCGCAAAGACCTGCCCGAACTGGTTAAACACGCCAGAGACCTGGGCTATTATTCCAACCTGATTACCTCAGGCTACGGATTGACCGAAGAAAAAATCGTCCAACTCAAGGAAGCCGGGCTGGATCATATCCAAGTCAGCATTCAGGCAAGTTCTCAGGAACTGAACGACCATCTGGCCGGTACCGAATCGTTCCAACTCAAGAAAGAAGTCGCCCATCTGGTCAAGAAACACGGCTACCCGATGGTGCTGTGCGTGGTCATACACCGCGAAAACATCCACCAGATGCCGGAAATACTGGCAATGGCCGAAGAACTGGGCGCTGATTATCTGGAACTGGCGAACACCCAATATTACGGCTGGGCGCATGCCAACCGCGACTTATTGCTGCCCACCAAAGAACAATTCGAACAGGCCGAACAAATCGCCCAGGCTTTTAAAGAAAAAGTCGCCGGAAAGATGAAGATCTATTACGTGGTGCCGGATTTTTATGAAGACCGACCCAAAGCCTGCATGAACGGCTGGGGAACGACATTCTTAACCATCGCGCCGGACGGCGTAGCCTTGCCCTGCCATTCCGCCCGAGAATTGCCGGGGATGGATTGCCCCAATGTGAAAGACTACAGCATTGAACAAATCTGGAACGAGTCGAAAACCTTCAACTTTTTCCGTGGTTATGACTGGATGAAAGAGCCGTGCAGTAGTTGCGATGAAAAGGAAAAGGATTTCGGCGGCTGCCGTTGCCAGGCTTATTTATTAAGCGGCGACATGTACGCTGCCGACCCGGTGTGCAGCAAATCGCCTAATCACCCTATTATTCAGGAAGCGATAGATTCAGCCAAAGCAAGCGCCTTAGCTGACAATGAAAAACCGTTAATTTTCCGTAACAGCAAAAACTCGCGGCTGTTATCTTAAAACCATTGGGAGGGGCTAATTTCTACAGCCCTTCCCAAGGCGTGTACAAACCGTCGACATTAACACCGAACATATCCAGAACCCTGCCAACGGTTTCATCGACCATGGCCGCCAGCGAATCCGATTTGCTGTAGAAAGCGGGCATCGGCGGAAAAATGATGCCGCCCATTTCCGTTACGCTCGCCATATTGCGGATATGCACCAGATTTAACGGCGTCTCGCGGGGCATGACCACCAAACGCCGACGCTCCTTTAATACCACGTCAGCCGAGCGCGAAATCAGGTTATCGCCAAAACCGTGCGCCACTGCCGACAATGTTTTCATCGAACACGGCGCGATTACCATCCCTTCCGTTTTAAAGCCGCCGCTGGAAATACTGGCGGCAATATCATCGATACCGTGAGTCACATCGGCCAGCTTGGACAATTCGGCCCGTTTCATATCAAGCTCATGCTTTAAATTCACCACACCGGCGGACGAGATGACCAAATGCGTCTCCCATTCCTGCTGCGCCTGCAACACTTGCAGCATCCTGACCCCATAAATCGCGCCGGTCGCACCGGTCATGGCGATGATTAATCGTTTTTTTTGCTTCATTTTTTATGGCTATTTTATAAATAATAATGGAACACGGATGACACAGATTTGACTGATAAGCACGGATAAAATGGAGCTTTTTCATAAAGACATTACCGATAGCCCACTATAAGGCATATCCCAAACTTAGCATCGGCTTTTTAAAAATCCGTTTCAATCCGTCCTAATCCGTGTCGCCTAAAGCGCCTACTGTTGGCATCCGTGTTCCATTTCCTAACTGAGAAATGACTACTCCCCTGCCCTGACATCAAACTCAATCTTCCAACGGCTTTGGTCTTTTTGGGATATGGCTTGCAGTTCCAGCGTACCCACTTCGGTTACCGCTGCACACAGATGCACCGGCACCACGTCGCCGGGTCTGCGGCCTTCTTCCGGCAAGGTGATTTCAATCTCGTCGAGTTCGTCTAGTTCCTCGTTAGTCCAGTAATTCAGACGGGTTCCGACTTTATCCTCGCGCCGGGTATTGGATGCGAAAAAGCGAAACCGCACCGGCTCACCGATCACCAGGCCGAATTCATCATCCGGCAACTCCTGCTGAGTGCCCTCTTCCATGCCGAACGGGGCGATGCATAAGGCCTGGACTTCCGGCGATAATCCTGGCACTGCGGGCATCGCGCTTTCTATGCCGACATAATAGGAAGCCGCAGTGCCGCCTTTAATACGCACGCCCTTCCCTTTGCGGACGTAGCCGTAGTAAGCCGCGCCACGGGCAACTGCCAGATCTAAATCGGCACCGGTTAGCAATCTGGCTTCGGGCGCTTGTTCCGCTCTCAGCCATGAATTTAACACGTCCATTAATCGATCAGCTAAAGCACCGGCCTTTAACACGCCGCCGTTAAACAACACGGCAGTGGGATGAAGGAAACTCGCATGTTCCGGCAGATTAATGTCTTTAAGCTCGTCGGTAGCGCCTTGTTGCTTGGCTAAAAATGCCGCCAGATGACGGGTAATGCCCGCATCCTGGGCATAAAGCAACCCGGCGCTTCTTAAGCCGGTGCGGGGGCGGCTGGTCGGCCTGTCGCTGACTGCCACCTTGGGCAGGAAGCCTTCAACCAATACGCGGTTGACTTCCTCGCGGGTTAATTCGGTGCGCAATGTGCCGCCGATTAGAGATGAACCTCGGCTGGCAACCACCAGCGGGATATTATCAAGCTCTGAATGATTGAACAGCTTTTCCTTGGCATCACGGCAACTGTGGGTCAAAGCCTGGAGCTGCCAAGGTTCTAAACGCTTGCCGTCTTTTTCCAGCTTGGCTTTAACGGTATAGGCCAAGGCCAAATCCATATTGTCGCCGCCCAGCAGAATATGATCGCCAACCGCCACACGGGTCAGTTCGAGATTGCCCTCTTGCTGGGTGACCGCAATCAATGATAAATCGGTGGTGCCACCGCCGATGTCTACCACCAGGATAACATCGCCAACCTCGGCGTGTTTGCGCCAATCGCCGTGGCTTTTCTCTATCCAACTGTATAACGCCGCCTGCGGTTCTTCCAGAAGAATGGCCTGACTAAGTCCCACAGCGTGAGCCGCTTCCACCGTCAACTCCCGAGCCGCAGGATCAAATGAAGCAGGCACGGTAATCACGACATCCTGTTGATTCAGCGGTGCATTCGGATGCTGACTTTGCCACGCATCTCGCAAATGCTGCAAATAAGCCGTGGTTGCCTGGAACGGCGAGACACGCCCGACTTCATCAGGCGCTTCCGCCGGTAACAAGGCAGCTTTGCAATCAACGCCGGTATGGCATAACCAGCTTTTAGCGCTGGATACCAAGCGTATCGGCGTTTTACTGCCCAGGTTGCGGGCAATTTCACCGACCAGAAAATCGGGCTTTGCGATCCACGGCAACGCCGTTGAATCTTGTGCGAGTTCAGCCTCGTGAGCCAGATACAAAAACGACGGCAACTGTAGCTTTTCTTCGACCGAGCCGGGCGAGGTCAGTTGCGGAATAGCCATCACCAGCGGTGAAAATCCCTCATCGTCAATTCGATCCAAATCGGCATAAGACAAAACGCAATGCGTCGTACCCAAATCGATGCCGACAGAAAAGCGTGTTCCGGTTTGCCGTGGCTTATCAGCCACAGCTGTTTCCGGTTGCGCCTGTTCGGGCAAATCACTCATAACTCAACCTCGGCCGGAGCGACAATAGCGGCATTATGCCCTGAGGTCAGCTTGGGCAGCCTGATGCCGGTCACTTGCCAGCCTTTGTGAACCAGCGTCCCGGTAAAAGGCGCAGTGCCGACGATATTGCCGGTCAGCCGCACCGTGGCGGCATCAAAACCTTCCGGCAAGGTGATTTTACTGCCTTCCTGTTCGCTACGGACGGCGGCTAACGTAAAGTGCTCATTAATCGCCTTGTTACAGCCTTCATGCACGACGCGGGCAGCAATGCCTATATCCGCATCGCTGAACGATGCAATATCCTCTTTGATGAAATCGATAAAACGCGCTTCTTGTTGCAACAGCCCCAGCAGTTGCAAGGCCGCATCAGGCGTCGCCTCTTTTAACACCACAGGCTCCGGTGCGGGCGCTTGAATCAGCTTTTCAACTTCGACTATTTTCACCGCCGGTTCAGCTGGCTGCATGGCCGATTTTTTCTTGCAACGCATCCGGCCGATCACCATCACCAGCAACAACACGATTAACATCAGCGCAACCGTGCCCGCCAAACAAACATGCCATAAATCGAAGGTAGTGGGTTTTAAGGATAAATCGATTGCATAAGTATTCATTACGAGGCTCTCAGTTGTCATTATTGGCCGGATTTTCTGGCCGCTTCACTAAACATCATCTCTTGCAAAACACTACGCGTGGTTTTCATGCGCATCTGTCTTAAATGGCGGTCGGCAATGACTTCGGGCACTTTTTCAGCCAAATACACTTCGCGCATCCCGGATAAAACCGACTCGCATTGTTTCATAATCGCTTCCGTTGCATTGCGGCTTTCCTGCTCCTGATGGGCGGGCTTTTGCATTTCATCTGAAACGCATTTTTTATATTGATAACCTGCATCCTGAATTTTCTTAATCGTGGCATCGGAAAGCGTGGTGTTTTGCCATTCGTCTTTGGCATCCTCAGCAAAAGCCGTTGTTGCCGACAATAAAACAGTTAAGAAAAGAATCTTTTTCATGGTATTTCCTGAAAGTGTTAATGGAACTTTGAACGCCCGATCTTACGCGAACTGGCCGAAAATAAATAACATTTGTCGCAGCACTGACAGGCGTCTGTTAATCATCGCTAGCATTAACAATGCGCCCGTATTTTTGACTTTCAAGGGCTGGGATAGTTGCGGCGCTGTTTTTTGCAGGTTTTTCAGCTAAAGCAGCAGAGTAAATATTAAATCAGGAGTGCAGGCTTCGCCTGCTGGCACAAGCAAAGCTTGCACTCCTATCGTCAGTAGCGTCAGCGCACCGATGATGGCCAATTGCCCCGTAGCGACAAATTCGCCGGGAGCTAATTTGCATTTACCCGCAGGGTGCCGGGCAGGGAAGCCCGGCATGAATCTATCTCACAGTTCTCACTCTAACGGAATTTATCGTTTGACACGTCGGCTCTTACAGCGTAGTTTTTCAATTGAATTAAAAATTTCCACTCGTTTACCAAACTCTTGCGGAGGACTTATGAATTTTACAAAATCGATTTTATTTGCAGTGCTTTATGGCGCGGGTTTGCTGGCTCCTGCAATAACCGTTGCAGATACTGAACCAACATCATTTCAGGCCGAAAAGGATCGCCATATTGCAAATATTCTGGCAAGAATCCAAATAGATCAAAAAAACCTAAGTTGCGTGCAAAACGCCCAAGATCAAACGGCGTTAAAGGCTTGTGATGCGACAGGCAAACAAGACCACGAGGCTTTAGAGCCGAAAGTGGAAGCACCGGTCGCCGATAAAAAAACGCCGATAGCTGATAAAAAAACTCAAAATGGCGCGAAACATAAAGCCAAGTAAGCGTCCGTAGAATCCAAAGTTCCGGTTGCCCGTTATGTCCAAACCAGATAAAACACCAGCCGTTCATGCGGCTGGTGTTTTTTGTTTTATCGTTCTGTGTACATCGGCTTACCGTCATTAAGCCGCAGCCAGCCCTTGACTATGCGGTAAACAATCCAGATGCCATTAGCGGCAAGCACAACCCACCCGATAACAAACACAAACGTAATTCCCCCCAACACGCCCCAAAGCAGCCCGAACCAGAAGGTTCTGATTTGCCAACGGAAATGGCTTTCCAAAAAAGTTCCGGCTACGTCATCCCTTTTGACATAAGGGCATCTCTAATAATCCCACCAATTTCCCCGCGGTTTTGGGATACCCAAGGATAGCAACGAAATGAGATAATAGCGGCAACGCCACCCAGAGAGATTCAGCCAATGAAACAGCCCCGCCAACCTGGATTATTCGACGTAGAA
>CAMAUL010000005.1 GCA_945861405.1 Candidatus Methylobacter oryzae
AAAAATACTTCCCTTCTGGTCAGGCGTTTTTTGTGGTTATAGTCGAGGTCGGCAAAACTGGTTTGATAGGTCATAGGGGCATTGGTGTTGTTTCGATTAATGCCGATATTATCTCATTATCGGACGATTAAATCAGCGCTTCCCTAAGATTGCACTTCGGAGTTAAATCCGCCTATTAAATTAATCTATTATGAAAGTTGCCTATTCCTTCACAAGGCTTTCCTGAGCATAACCGAAGGGTTCAGACAAATACGTGTAAAATCAATACACCTTGCTTTGGCAAAGTAAATTTTATTGAATTAATGGCATCTGTTACAAATAGTATTGACTTCGCCGAACAAAGAGTTCAGCATCGACATAAATAGCTTTGACTCTAGTGCTATACTTTAAATTTAAGGCAAAACCATCGCCGTTTTTTACGGCTCTATTCGTTAGCTAAAAGGACATAAAAATGGACGCAACAAGCACAATACAATCAGGACAAGGAGCTATCAATACTCCTGCATCATCCCAGCGCCTGGAAAATAAAGAACCCGCTATCGAAACCCAGTCAGATAACGATCAGGACGACAGCCAACAGGTTTCCAGTGAAACCGTAAAACTTTCCGATACCTCGGTAAAGTTATCGTCATCCTCACCGGTAAAAAGCAGCGACAAATCTACCCCATTAGAAAATAGACAACAAGCCCAAGAGGCGGCCAAGCAAATTATCGCTGACATTCAAAGCAATCCCTCTCAAGCACAAGGCGCTCACAGCAACATAACCGAAAACTCTGTAAGATCATTGTTAGGTTAATATCGCGTTTCGCTGCCAATGGCTGGCTTCATATTAAGCGGCATAGTTGTCTATCCCGTAAAGTCATTGGCAGGTATCAGCGCAAACAGCTGGCCTGTCACTGAAAAAGGCTTTCAGCACGACAGAAAATGGATGATTATCGACAAAGACCGGCAATTCCTCAGCCAGCGGAAATTGCCGGAAATGGCTTTGATTAAAACCGCACTGACTGATAAAAACCTGATCCTGTCCGCACCGGGCATTGAAAAACTATCCCTACCCCTTGCGCCTGTTGACGGGCACATCATTAGCAGCACCATCTGGCATGACCAGTGCGATGCCCGCAGCGTTTCAACCGAAGCCGATCAATGGCTCAGCGATTTTCTGGATCAAGATTGCCAACTGGTTTACCAGCCCGATGAAGTCATTCGCCCGGTTGATCCCCATTACGCCCAGCCTACCGACAAGGTCGCATTTTCAGACGGTTTTCCTTTCCTGATTATTTCAGAAAACTCGCTGGCCGCATTAAACAATGAAATGCAACTGAATTTGCCGATGATCCGCTTCAGACCCAATCTGGTTATTTCCGGTTGCCCCGCCTACGAGGAAGACAGCTGGCGCGAAATCAGCATCGGTGCCATAGATTTCAGGCTGCCCAAACCCTGCTCCCGCTGCACCGTTCCGACCATCGACCCTGAAACCGCACAAACCGGCAAAGAGCCGTTGGTCACGCTCAACCGCACCCGTAAATGGCAAAATAAAGTTTATTTTGGCCAAAATGCCCTGCATAATCAATGCGGGCGCTTGACTGTCGGCGATGCCGTGCAGATCAAATTAACCGGCGCAAAACAACCGCCGATCTAGCTCCTCAGAGCAAACACGTTCATTATAAAAATGGAACACGGATGGCACGGATTAAACAGATAATCACTGATTTAAAAGCGTAAACAAACTTGGCTCCGACTAAAAATCCGTTTAAATCCGTCCTATCCGTGCCATCCGTGTTCTATTGAGAAAACGCTGAATATTTTCTATATAACCATGCATAAAGCACTTTTGCTAATCATCATCCCGCTGTTGTTATACGGCTTTTGGCTGAGTGCAGAATTTAAAGGTATTGCGGCGGGCGTCTCGATATTTCTGTTCGGCATGCTGTCGCTGGAGCAGGGATTTAAAGCCTTTACCGGCGGCGTACTGGAACGGATACTGCAAAAAACCACCGACACCCCCTGGAAAAGTTTCGGCTTCGGCTTTATGTCGGCTACCTTGATGCAATCCAGCGGCTTGGTCTCGGTCATCACCATTTCATTCCTGAGCGCAGGCTTGCTTGATTTGGTCGCCGGTATCGGCATTATTTTCGGCTCCAATTTAGGTACGACCACCGGCGCGTGGCTGATCGCCGGACTAGGGCTGAAAGTCAATATCGCCACCTACGCCATGCCGCTGCTGGTTTTCGGCGTCTTATGCATATTCCAGAACGGCAAGCAGTTAAAAGGCATCGGCTATATCCTGACCGGCTTAGGCTTTTTGCTGCTCGGCATCCACTACATGAAAGAAAGCTTCGAATACTTCGAAAGCACCATAAACCTGGCCGAATACGCGATGCCCGGTGTCAAAGGACTACTGATCTACACCGCCATAGGGATCATCGCTACCGTTATCATGCAGTCCAGCCATGCCACGATGCTGTTAACCATTACCGCAGTTTCCGTACATCAAATTACGTATGACAATGCACTGGCGCTGGTTATCGGTGCCAATATTGGCACCACCGTCACCGCTATCATTGCCTCTTTCGGTGCCAACATTCAGGGTAAACGGCTGGCAGGCTCGCATCTGTTCATCAACCTGTTGACCGGCATCTTCGTGCTGATTTTCGTCAAGCAATTCGGCATCGCCGTTGACATCGTCAGCGCAAATCTGGGTATCGCCGCCTCGGACAACGCGATGAAACTGGCAACCTTTCACAGCCTGTTCAATCTTGCAGGCATCATCCTGTTTTTTCCGTTCATCAATCAGCAGGTACTATTGCTGGAAAAAGTATTCATCGAAAAGCGCCCCGCTATTTTCCAACCAAAATATCTGGATGTATCCGCGATGGATTTCCCTGAAACCGTCGTAGAATCGGTCAGGCTGGAAAGCATCCATTTATACGAAAACGCCATCCATATCATTTTGCATACCTTCGGCCTGCATAAACACGACCTCCAAAAAAGCGACTCACTCCAGCAACTCATCGAACAAAACAATCAGCCGATAGACTACGATATAGACGCCAGCTATGACAAGCGAATAAAAGGCATTTACAGCGCGATAATTGCTTTTATCAGCCAAGCCGGCTTCACCTGGGAGATGACCCAGTCGGCGAAGCTTTCCTGGCTGCGCGAGGCTAACAAACACCTTGTCGAAGCCATCAAAGACACCAAGCACTTGCAGAAAAACTGGATCCGGTTCAGCACATCAACCAATCAGGCCGCCATCAATGAATACAACAAAATCGCCTATCAAATAGTCCTGCATATCCAACAGATTGAAAATTTCAGGCACGAAATCGAAGGCAATGAATTACCGTTATTATCGTTGGACGCGTTAAAAGCGACCATTAAAAACGACGACATGCAAATGAACCGCGCCATTGAAGCCCTTATCCGGGAACAAAAAATAACCCCTGAAACAGGCTCATCGCTAATCAATGACAGCGCCTATATGCGCAACATCAAAAAAAACCTGCTAAAAGCTGCCGAAACGCTGTTCTTACATAGCAGCACCGGCAATGCCGGAGTTGAACAACAATTAAGCCTGAATGAAACTGAAATCAATGATGTTGTTCACACAGTCGATACCCAATAACATTATTTAGCTACCCACCTAACCCGTCATCCAGCCATGAAAATAGAAAAGCTGCTACACAAATTACAGGCCTTTTTTGACGCCGACAAACGCAAAAAAAGGCAGCATATCGAGGAGCTAAAAAAGATCCTGCTTAAGCTCAAGAAAAAAGAGCGGAAAATCACCCACGCCCTTGAACAGACTGATGAGGATTGCTTAATAAAGCATTATCAAACCGAATTGGAAATCATCAGGGTGCAGCGAAAAAAAGGCATTGAGGTTTTACAACAACTTAAAGAACGAAAAAAACTTAACTCGCCAAACACACCCAGCCCCCGTATCGTCCCGGCTGACAACTAAGCCTCCGACATTTATTAGCGCACACTCCCGCTGTTTCAAATATAATATACCAATCAAATTAGTCTAGAATTTTCACCCTTCCAAATCTTTTGTATTCTTGAGAGTCACATATGCAGATTGAAGTCTTTTTGTCCGTTTTTAGCTTATTGATGATTGCATTATTTCCCATCAAAACCAACCTACCGGGTAAGAACAGCTTTACTGCATTTAATTGCCAGCTTTTTAAGTTACTGAAAACAGCACTTTGCTCAAAATATAATCCACTGTTACTCGCCGTGCTTTTTCCCTCCCTAGCAATGGCCGCTGAAGAAGCGGGAGCTGTTAGTCCGGCACAACCGTTGAACTTGACCCAGCATTGGGCAGGTTATCTGGCCTTGCTGGTTTTTGCTGTCGCCTACATTCTTGCCATGACTGAGGAAGTAACTGAGTTAAAAAAATCCAAACCTATGGTGTTTGCGGCAAGCCTTATCTGGATTTTTATAGCTATTTTTTATACCAAGGCCGGGATGAATGAACAAGCAGGCATTGCGTTTCGCACCACACTTGAAAGTTATGGCGAACTGTTTTTGTTCATCATGGTCTCGATGACTTACTTGAATGCCATGGAAGATCGGGGCGTGTTTGACAGCCTACGGGTCTGGCTATTAAGCAAAAACTTCAGCTATAGGCAATTATTCTGGATTACCGGCTTTCAGGCGTTCTTCATCTCGTCCGGCTGCAACAACCTCACGACCGCCTTGCTGATGGGTTCGGTTATTTTGGCGATGGGCAAAGGCTGCCCGCGCTTTGTTACCTTGTCCTGCATCAATGTTGTGGTCGCCTCCAATGCAGGCGGCTCATTCAGCCCCTTCGGCGACATCACCACGCTGTTGGTATGGCAAAAAGGCGTAGTGCCGTTTGCCGATTTCTTCTCCCTGCTGATTCCGGCCATCGTCAACTTCACAATACCCGCCGCCATCATGCATTTCTTTATTCCGCAAGAAAGACCGGCAGCGGTCATGGAAGTCCAAGCCATGAAACGGGGCGGCTGGGTCATAATCTTTTTATTCGCATTGACCATCATTACCTCGGCTTGCTTCGAAAATTTCCTGAGCTTGCCGCCCGCTGCCGGGATGATGATGGGCTTGACCTACTTAAAGTTTTTCAGTTATTACCTGCAAAAAACCCGCGACTCCCATCCGGTATTAATGCCAATGGATTTGACCGATGTCAAAATCGATTATTTTGGCCCCATGAAACGCATGAACAGTCCGCAAGGAGAGACCCAGGAACTGCCTTTTGATGTTTTCCAGAAAGTCGCCAACCTGGAATGGGACACCCTGCTGTTTTTTTACGGCGTCATGGTCGGTGTCGGCGGCCTGAGCTTCATCGGCTATATGGAAGTGGCCTCCCACCATCTTTACGGCAGTATCGATCCCACCGTAGCCAACATCCTGGTGGGCATCGC
The DNA here is from genome assembly GCA_945861405.1 of Candidatus Methylobacter oryzae. Taxonomy (GTDB): domain Bacteria; phylum Pseudomonadota; class Gammaproteobacteria; order Methylococcales; family Methylomonadaceae; genus Methylobacter_A; species Methylobacter_A oryzae_A. Next base: position 5,412 of record CAMAUL010000005.1, read on the forward strand.
CTCCGCGTTCGTCGATAACGGCACCATCATGCTGTCCGTATTGACCATGGCACCTGATATATCTCAAGGCCAATGGCTGCTGGTCACCTTGACCGCCGGTGTCGGCGGCAGCATGTTGGCGGTCGGTTCCGCAGCAGGCGTGGGCTTAATGGGACAAGCCAAAGGAATATACACCTTCACCAGCCATCTAAAATGGACGCCGGTCATCGCGCTGGGTTATTTCGGTAGCATCGCTGCCCACTTTCTGATCAACGGGCGGTATTTTTAGGATTAGCTGAGGGAGGCAACCCTACGAAACGTCTGCTACCCAACCATCATCCAGAACTTTATCGTAAACCTCCCGCAGACTGAGTAGGCAGTCTATGCTTTCCAGCGGCACAGTGGCCTCAAGCCCCACTGCTTCGGTTAATATCCAAACATCGCCTTGCCGCTGATAGCGTTCGATACTCGGCTGGTCTTGCGCCACCAACAGGTATTCTTGCAGCGTGGGGATTTTACGGTAATGGGCGAACTTGCCGCCTCGGTCATAAGCTTCGGTGGACGGCGACAACACTTCAATCAACAACGTAGGGTTGAGTAAGGTATCGACATGCGCGTCCTCAAATTGCGGTGTACCGCATGCAACAACGATGTCAGGGTAATGGTAGCTCCGCGCTTCGACTGCCTTGACGCGCATATCGTTGATATAGGCTTCGCAGGGACGCTTTTTGAGTTGTTCACTTAGTTCCCGGTAAATATTTCCAGAAACCAGGTTATGCGCCCGGCTTGCGCCGGTCATCGCATAGATTTGACCGTCATGGAATTCGCTTTTACAAGCCGCGCTACGTTCCAGCGTTAAATATTCTTCGGCGGTATAGTGGGTTTGTGTAAGTACGGCAGACATGAAACACCTCATTTTAGGAGTGACTTGCTAAGAAACACCTATATTACAGCGTTTAACGGGCATGTGAAGACTATTTTTGCCTGATTTTTACCCTTATCCGGGAGCAATCGCAAAGCCAGCTTCGCGACTCCAAGTATTACGCAATGTTTACCCGGAGTCGCAAAGCTGGCTTTGCGCTTAGAAGTTATCTCGTTCCCACGCGCTACGTGGGAATGCAATTCAAGGCGCGTTGGTTGCGGTCAATGTGCTGAAATTCCGGCCTTGCAACACAGAACGTAGCGCGTGGGAACGAGACAACAAGTTAAACTCCGTAAATCTTACGCTTGCGCCAGAACGTAGCCCTGCTCATACCCAGCGTTCGAGCGGCTTGAGTAACCTTGCCATTGCTCTGCTCCAGCGCCTGGCGGATTGCGGCGGATTCCTCGTCCGCCGACAGCGGCTGGTTTTGCACGGCTTGCGAATCAACGCTGCGCTGCTCCCTGAACTCAGGCGGCAATTCCGACCAGCGTAGCGTCGTCCCTCGGCCTACCGCAAACGCATATTCCACAACATTGTGCAGCTCCCGGATATTGCCCGGCCACGCATAGTCCAACAATGCCCGCATAGCTTGCGGGTCGATTTTTTCGATTTTCCTGAAATTGTCCGCATTATGCTGCTGGATAAAATGCCAGATCAATAGGCCTATATCTTCGCGGCGCTCCCGCAACGGCGGAATGAAAATCGGCACGACCCTGAGTCGGTACATCAGGTCTTCGCGGAAACGACCCATTTTGACTTCCTCCCGCAACGACCGATGCGTCGCGGCAACGATGCGCACATCGACATCTATCGAGCGGTCGCCGCCGACCGGGATAAAGTTTCTTTCCTGGATGACCCGCAGCAGCTTGGCCTGCAACTCCAGCGGCAGTTCGGCAACTTCATCCAGAAACAGGGTTCCGCCGTGCGCACGCTGAAACAGGCCGCTATGATCCTTAACCGCACCGGTAAACGCGCCGCGCACATGGCCGAACAACTCGCTGTCCAACAGGCTGCTGGACAAGGCCGCGCAATTGATCGCCAGAAAAGGCGCATTGCGCCGGGCGCTCAGATCGTGAATGGCCTTGGCAACCAACTCCTTGCCGGAACCGCTCTCGCCCCTGACCAATACCGTCGCTTCCGTTTCTGCGGCGTTTCGAATAATCTGAAAAACCGCCTGCATGGCCGGTGACCGGCTTAACAACCCTTGAAAACCCTGCTTTCCATCCAGCACAGGCGCTTCGCCTACAGGACGTAGGCGAGGGGCGTGAGCAGGAGCGGAAGCTTCTTTCGACAAAGAACTGTTTGCCGCCTGTTCCGAAGCGGAAAGCAGCAGGCCTAAGCCACCGGCAAAAATATCATCCTGGTCATACAAAACCTGGGTAATTTTTTCCAGCTCAATTTTATGCCCACCCGCCTGAGATGATTTTATGAGTTGTTTTTTATGTTCACCGGCCTCAGTAATCGCGTATTCTGACAGACAAGTTTTGCCTGTGATGTCCCCGGACTCCAATCCCGTTAACTGCTCAGCGCCCCGGCTCCAGTGAACGACCTGTTGATCCCGGTCAACAATATACAGGCCTGCAACATCGCAAAGAGCCAGCAACTTTAAAAACAGCGGCTGTATCGGCTGGCGGGCCAGCCAGTCTGATAAGGGTTGATTAATTTGTTTCACGGGCGTCTCACTGAATCAATAAAGTGTGTCATTGAAACAATATATGAAACAGGCAAAAGGTTCAAGGGGTACAAACCTTGAACCTTGCCCCTTTTGCCTTGAACCTTATTTTTTTGGCACAGGTGTTGCACTAACTAACATATATCCCATAACCCACCGGAGAGAGACATGCTATTCAAACAATTATTCGATCAGGAAACCTGGACTTACACCTATTTGATTGCCGATCCGGACAGCAAGGACGCGATTCTGATCGATCCGGTCAATACCCATATTGATGAATATATCGAACTGCTATCAGCACACGGCCTGCAACTGAAATATTCGCTGGAAACCCATGTCCATGCCGATCACATCACCGCCAGCGGCCTGCTGCGTCAACGTCTGGGGGCGCAAACCGGCGTTAGCGGATTATGCGGCGCAGAATCGGCGGACATTCAAATCCAGGACGGCGATGTCTTCAAATTCGCGGACGGTGAACAAATCCGGGTGATTGCCACGCCGGGTCATACGCGCGGCAGCATTTCCTTTTTATGGCGCGACCGCCTGTTTACCGGCGATTCGTTATTGATCGGCGGCTGCGGACGCACCGACTTCCAGGGCGGCGATGCCGGTGCGCTGTATGACTGTATCACCCAGCGTCTGTTTACGCTGCCGGATGAAACGCTGGTCTATCCGGGCCACGATTATCAACAGCGCTGGGTCAGCAGCATCATGCAGGAACGCACCAGCAATCCGCGTCTGGCTGGCAAGACCCGCGAGCAGTTTATCGAGATCATGAGCAACCTGAATTTGCCCAAGCCACGTTTAATCGACGAAGCCGTACCCGCCAACCGCTATTGCGGCCTGGACGAGAATGAACGCCAGGATGCGGTGGCGCTCAGGGACGAATCGCTGCCGGTTCGCGTCACCACCAAAACTGAAGATATCGCCAAGGATGGTGTGTATGCCGCAAACCTGTCGGGAACAGGCGCGGCGCTGGTAGCCGCTGCCAAGCAACGCATTGTTGAAATCGATGTCGCCAAAGCGAAACAACTGCTGGCACAAGGCCATATCGTGCTGATCGATACCCGCGAAGAAAGCGAATACGCCGCAGGACACATCGACAGCGCGTTATTGGTGCCGCGCGGCATGCTGGAATTCAAAATCGGCAATATGCCAGAACTGGCCGACAAATCAAAAGCCGTGCTTATCTACTGCCGCTTGGGCAACCGCTCGGCATTGGCAGCGCAAACCATGCAGCAATTGGGTTACACTAATGTGCTGTCCATGGCCGGTGGATTTGAAGCGTGGAAAAAAAGCCAAACGACCTAAGGCACCGATTGATAAAGAGAAAATGGATGCATGATAAAAAAATCGCGTTGCTTTACACTTTTTTGCCGCGCACCGGAATTTTCCGATAACTAAAAACTTAAGAGGAATTTATGTCAAACAAACACCATACCTTGCTGATCATCGGGGGCGGAGCCGCTGGCGTTACCATCGCCAACACGATGCGCCGTCAAAACGCCAAAATGGACATTGCTATCGTTGAACCGTCCGAAGTCCATTATTACCAGCCGGGCTTCACCATAGTCGGCGGCGGCGCTTATACCTTAAAAGAGACCATCCGCAACGAAGCCGACTTGATCCACCCGACCGTCACCTGGATCAAGGATTACGCAGAAACTTTTCAGCCGAATGACAACACAGTCAGCCTGCGTTCCGGCGATACAATCAGTTACGACTATCTGGTGGTCTGCCCCGGCCTGCAACTGGACTGGGACAAGATTGAGGGTTTGAAAGAAACGCTGAACAAAAATAATGTGTGCAGCAATTATTCCCCGGAAACGGTGGAATACACTTGGGAATGCATCCAGAACATCAAGGAAGGCACGGCACTGTTCACCCAACCGCCGATCCCTATTAAATGCGCAGGCGCGCCGCAAAAAATCATGTATCTGGCGGCGGATCGTTTCCGTAAAAGAGGCACACTGAACAAATTCAACATTGAGTTTTTAAATGCCGGGCCGGGACTTTTCGGCGTGCCTTTTTTCGCCAAAGCCTTAAGCAAGGTCGTAGCCGATTACGGCATTAAAACCAGCTTCAACCATAATTTGGTTGCCATTGACGGCTTGGCCAAAACTGCAACCTTCGAAGTCACCGACAGCGACGGCAACAAGCAGCGTATAACCAAAGCGTTCGACATGATTCATGTCACGCCGCCGCAAAGCGCGCCGGATTTCATCAAAAAAAGCCCGCTAGCCAATGCCGCCGGTTGGATTGATGTCAACCCAAAATCCCTGCAACATAACCAATACAACAATATTTTCAGTCTGGGCGATGTAGCCGCGACCAGCAATGCCAAAACCGCTGCAGCGGTGCGCAAACAGGCTCCGGTCATAGTCGACAATATTCTCAGTTTGCAAAACAGCACTGCGCTAAGAGAAGGCTACGACGGTTACGGCTCCTGCCCGTTAACCACCTCGCTGGGTAAAGTGATGCTGGCGGAGTTTTCCTATGACGGCAAGGTAACGCCTTCCTTTCCTTTTCTGGATCCGAGGAAAAGCCGCTCTATCTGGTGGTGGGGTAAAACCACCGGCTTTCCGTGGCTATACTGGCATTTGATGCTCAAAGGCTACCGCATCGATATTCCGCATTTGGAATGCTATGCCAAGAAGTTTATGAGGGAAGAATAAATTAGGTTCAAGGTGAAAGAGCAAAAAACACATTGAACCTTTCGCCCTTTGTCTTTTTTCTCCACTTGCCGCGCTCATTGTTATACACAAATACTCTAAAATACGCCATTCCGGCAGGGATGCCGGAATAACGGTGTCCCGCAGGCACTTGCGCATAACGATGAGCACCCCGGCGTGGGAATACAGTTAGTGACGCTCCAGCGTCGCGTTTGTAAGGACGACAGACCGGAGTTCCCATGCCAAAGATAGTGCCGCAGGGAGCGAACCTTTCCCTACCCCTGCTTATTCAATAAAAACACTCCATACACTGAAATGACTTACTCAAATCATACCGAGTCACGATTATCACAGTTATTTCCCATTGTAGGCTGGCTTAAATCCTACTCCCGCGAGGAATTTTACGGCGATATGTTCGCCGGTATTATCACCGCTATTTTGCTGGTTCCGCAGGGCATCGCCTATGCGATTTTGGCTGGACTGCCGCCGCAACTGGGGCTTTATGCCAGCATCCTGCCGCCGGTGCTATACGCCTTTTTCGGCACCAGCCGCACTTTGTCGGTAGGCCCGGTTTCGATTGCCGCGATCATGATTGCCAGCGCCTTGACCGCACCGGAAATCAGCGTACTGGGCAACCCAGTGCAAAGCGCACTGATTCTGTCCGCAGAAAGCGGCATCATCATGTTACTGATGGCGCTGTTGCGGATGGGCGGGCTGGTCAATTTCATCAGCCATCCGGTGCTCACCGGCTTTACCAGCGGCGCTGCATTATTGATTATCGGTAGCCAGTTACCGCAGTTATTCGGCTTGAAAACGCCATCTTGCGGCATTGATGCGGCTTGCTACAGCCATTATTTTTCGGGCCTCGTTCCGGCTACTCTTTTAATAGGCCTGACTTCGCTAGGCATGCTGGTGTTTTTTGGCGGGCCATTAATTTATATGCTCAAAAAACTAGGCTTGCAACCGTCCCTTATCACCGTCATCAGCAAATGCGCACCCTTATTGACCATCATGCTGGCAACGCTGGCAGTCGATTATTATGATCTGACGGGACAACAGCAGGTGGCGGTGGTCGGATCGGTTCCGTCCGGTTTCCCGGAGCTGAATATTGCTTTTACCCATATTGAAAAATGGCGGTTGTTACTGCCCTACTCCGGCTTTATCGCGTTGATCGCCTATGTGGAAAGCGTCGCCATTGCCAAGGTTACTGCCAATCTCAGAGGCGAAAAGATCGTCCCCAATCAAGAGTTGATTGCACTGGGTGCGGCCAATCTGGCTGCTGCTATTTCCGGCGGCATGCCGGTCGCCGGGGGCTTTAGCCGCACCATGGTGAATTTCGCTGCCGGTGCGCGCAGCCAAATGGCGATGCTGATCGCCGCCGGACTCCTTGCGCTGGCGATCATCTTCTTTAGCCCGTGGTTTGAAAACATTCCCAAGGCGGCGCTGGCTGCGATCATCTTGGTCGCGATCACCCCGTTGGTGAAACTAGGCAACATCCCGGTCACTTGGCGTTACGATCGCGGCGACGGCATCGCCGAAATCGCCACCTTACTGGGCGTTTTATTCTACGGTATTGAGGAAGGCATCACCTTAGGCATCATCCTAACCCTGATCAGCCACTTGCGCAAAACCAGCCAACCGCATATTGCCGTGGTCGGGCGCATACCCGGCACCGAGCATTACCGCAATATCAAGCGTCACAGTGTGGAAACTTGGCCTAACCTGCTGCTGCTACGCGTCGATGAAAGCATCACCTTTGCCAATATCAATTATATCGAGGAATTCATCGAAGCCGAGATAAGGCAGCAGCCGGACATCAAGCATATTGTGCTGATTTTTACCTCCATCAGCGACATCGACACCACGGCGCTGGAGGTACTGGAAAACCTGAACCATACACTGCAAGCCTCGAAAATGACCTTGCATATCTCGGAAGCGAAAGGCCCGGTACTGGATAAACTGGAGAAAACCGACTTCCTCAAACAGCTGGAGCCCGGCAAGGTATTTTTCCATACCGAGGATGCGGTCAGAGAGTTGAATGGGCAAATATTCGGGCAACCCTGAATGAATACAAGCATTCTTAATGGAACACGGATGCCAAAAGTAGGCGCCTCTAGGGAAGCGCTGATTTAATCGTCCGATAATGAGATAATATCGGCATTAATCGAAACAACACCAATGCCCCTATGACCTATCAAACCAGTTTTGCCGACCTCGACTATAACCACAAAAAACGTCTGACCAGAAGGGAAGTATTTTTGAACGAAATGGAGCAAACAGTTCCTTGGCTAAAGTTGATCACCTTAATTGAACCCGCCTACCCGACATCAGGACGACGCGGTCGTCAACCGATGCCGCTGGCCGGTATGCTGCGCATTCACTGCCTGCAGAACGGGTTTAGTTTTTCCGACCGGCAGATGGAAGATGCCCTCTATGAAATATTTAAACTGCTGGTTTTGGAAAACTTTATCGAAAAACTAAACAAAGTTAATGAATCCGTTAAAATTAGCGTCTGTACATTTTATTAGTGTTAGGAAATGATGCGATCAATTATCTGGCTTCTTCAGAAAATATTTAAGTTTTTATTTGTTGTTCAATTGCTTGGCGTAAGTCTTGTTTATGCCGGAGCTAAACAGACGGTCAATATCGCTTATTTGACCCAAGAGCAAAAAGCCCCGCCGCCGTTGTCCAATCTGGATGCTTTTATCAAAGACAAGGGCGTTTTGGGGGTAGGGTTGGCGATAGCCGACAATAATACGACCGGCCAGTTTACCGGGCAGCAGTTCGTGCTGAAAAAGGTCATCGTGCCGCTGGATGGCAATGTCGTCGATACCTTTAATAAAGATATAGTCGATCAATACCCGTATGTCGTGGTTAACTTGCCTGCTGAAGCCCTAAATAAAATCGCCGATTTGCCCGCCGCGAAGCAGAAGCTGTTATTCGATGTGGCGACAGTCGATGATGCCTTGCGCAATGAGCAATGCCGCAATAATGTGTTGTATCTTTTGCCTAACAGGGCCATGCGTACCGATGCGCTGGCGCAATACATGATGAAAAAACGCTGGAACAAGTGGTTTTTGGTCGTCGGCGCTACCGAGGAAGATCGCTTGTTTGCCGCTGCTTTAAAACGGGCGGCTAAACGTTTCGGTATGAAAATAGTCGAGGAAAAAACTTGGGAGCACACTTACGATGCACGGCGCACGGCGCAATCGGATGTGGCGGTATTTACTCAGGTGGATGATTACGATGTACTGGTTGTCGCCGATGAGCAAGGCCAATTCGGCGAATATCTTGAATACAGAACCTGGAATGCAAGGCCGGTGATTGGTACTCAGGGATTAATTGCTACGGCATGGCATCGTACCCATGAGCAATGGGGTGCGGTGCAGATTCAAAACCGCTTTAAAGAGCAGGCCGGGCGCTGGATGGAAGAGCAGGATTATGCCGCTTATCTGGCGGTCAGAGCCATCGGCGAGGCGGCCACCCGCACCAAATCGAACGATATGAGCCAACTTAAGGAATATATATTGAGTGATGCGTTTGCATTGCAGGGTTATAAAGGCAATCCGTTGTCGTTCCGGTCTTGGGACGGGCAGTTGCGGCAGCCTGTTTTGTTGGCAGCGGCCAGATCAATGGTTGCTGTCGCGCCGATAGAAGGCTTTTTGCACCCTAAAACCGAACTCGATACCTTGGGTTATGATCAACCCGAATCGACTTGTAAATGGAGTAAGTAATCATGAAAAATACATTGGTGTCCAGGAGTGCCTGTGGGGGCGACTTTAGTCGCCCTTTAGCGCAATGGGCGACTAAAGTCGCCCCCACAGCCGTTTTTGCCATTTTATCGATTGCATTAGTTGCAAATGCGCAGGCTGAAACGGTTTTTGTTACCCTTGAAAAAGATAACGCGCTGGCGGTTGTCGATCCGATTGCCGGTAAGTTGATCAAAACGGTGGAAATCGGCCAGCGCCCGCGAGGCATCATCATCAGCCCCGACAATAAGTCTTTGTACGTGGCCGTCAGCGACGACGATACCATCAAGATTATCGATGCCGAGACGCTTAAAGAAACAGGAAGACTGCCGTCCGGCGAAGACCCGGAAACCTTCGCGTTAAACCCTGCGGGTGACCGGCTTTATGTGTCCAATGAAGATGACAGTCTGGTAACTGTGATCGACCTTAAGCATAAAAAAGTCGTTAAACAGATTAAGGTTGGCGTCGAGCCGGAGGGTATAGCGGCCAGCCCGGACAAACTCTGGGTAGCCAGTGCATCTGAAACGACAAATATGGTGCATTGGATTGATGCCAAGACTCATGCTATCGTCGAAAACACGCTGGTTGATCCGCGTCCGCGTGCGCTGGGCTTTACCGCCGACAGCCAGCAGCTGTGGGTCACTTCGGAAATGGCCGGAACCTTGATGATTCTGGATGTTAAAACCAAGCAGCTCGTCAAAACTATCAAGTTTGATGTACAAGGCATTACGACCGATAAAATCCAGCCGGTCGGCGTGGTGATCGATAAAGACAGAAAACGCGGCTATGTGGCCTTGGGGCCTGCAAACCGTGTCGCGGTGATTAACGCGCAGAGTTTGGAAGTGGAAAAATATCTGTTGGTGGGTCAGCGGGTTTGGAATCTGGCGTTTTCACCGGATCAAAAACGGTTATATACCACTAACGGCACCAGCAACGATATTTCGCTGATCGATCTTGAGACTCAGACAGTGACCAAATCGGTCGGCGTGGGTACTTATCCGTGGGGAGTTGCAGTCAGTCCATGAACATAAAAAAAATATTTTTTCCACGAAAAACACGAAAAGCACGAAAATTTTCAAAGGAATACCAAGCTGTCGATCATCACCCAAATGGTGAATGGTTAAATCAACACAACATACTAATTTCTTTTGTGCTTTTCGTGTCTTTTGTGGACAGATTGCGGTTTTTAGGATGAATTCGTCCATAGTAGCGTTATCCGTCGAAGATTTGAGTTTCTCCTACGGCGGCAAAAAAGCACTGACCCAGGTCAATTTTAAGATTCAGCCCGGCGAATGCACGGTTTTGTTAGGCCCTAACGGGGCAGGCAAGAGCACTTTATTTTCCCTGATTACACGGTTGTATGATACCCGCGATGGGCGCATTGAGCTGTGCGGCTTTGATATTAAACGGCAAACGCTGTTAGCGTTGGCAAAACTGGGCGTGGTTTTTCAGCAAACCACCCTGGATATGGATTTGTCGGTTATGCAAAACCTGCGCTATCACACATCGTTGCATGGCATGGGACGAAAACAGGCTGAGCAAAGGATACAGCAGGAGTTGGAACGCTTGAATATGTACGACCGGCGTTTTGAGAAAGTGCGCCAACTCAATGGCGGGCACAGGCGGCGCGTTGAGATTGTCAGGGCGTTATTACACAAGCCCTCGGTGCTGTTGCTGGATGAGCCTACCGTCGGCTTGGATGTACCCAGTCGACTGTCTATCGTCGAATATGTGCATCAATTAGCCGTCGAGGAAAATTTGGCGGTGTTGTGGGCCAGTCATTTGATTGACGAGATTTATCCGGGCGATCATTTAATCGTGCTTCATAAAGGGCAGGTTAAAGCCAACGGAACGGTTGACGAGGTTCTTAATATAACCAACAGCCCAACGATTAAAGACGCTTTTTATAGTTTGACCCAGGGAGAACAGGCATGACTAATCGGCCGGGAGCGGATTTGCATTTACCCGAAGGGCGCAGGGCAGGACAGCCCTGCGTGACCCTGCTTCATTACTGGCGTGCCATGAGGGGCATCATCTGGCGTGAATTATGGCGATTTGTGACCCAGCGTGAGCGGTTTATTTCCGCCCTGGTCAGACCTTTGGTCTGGCTGTTTGTCTTTGCGGCAGGATTCAGGGCCGCATTAGGGCTAGCCATCACCCCGCCTTACGAGACCTATATTTTGTACGAGGTTTATATTACTCCCGGCCTGATCGGCATGATCCAGCTGTTTAACGGCATGCAAAGCTCGTTGTCTATGGTTTACGACCGGGAAATGGGCAGCATGCGTATCCTGATGGTTTGCCCGTTGCCGCGCTGGTTTTTATTGATCAGCAAGTTGCTGGCCGGTACCGGCGTATCGATTTTACAAGCGTATGTGTTTTTAGCGATAGCGTGGTTTTATGACATCCAGGCGCCGTGGCAGGGCTATTTATGGATAATGCCCGCATTGTTGTTGTCCGGGTTGATGCTGGGCGCTTTAGGCTTGTTGCTGTCATCGTTTATAAAACAGCTGGAAAATTTTGCCGGGGTGATGAACTTTGTGATTTTCCCGATGTTTTTTATGTCAACCGCGTTGTATCCTTTATGGAAAGTCAAAGAGTCCAGCGTACTGCTTTATCATCTGGCGCAGTACAACCCGTTTTCCCAGGCGGTAGAGATGATCCGCTTTGCGCTGTACGGCCAGTTTAACAGCATGGCGTTTATTTATACGCTGGTTGCCTTTATCGTGTTCATGGCGTCGGCAATTATTGGCTATAATCCTTCAAAAGGGATGATGATGAGAAAAGGCGGGGCTTGACGCCTCAAACAATAGATTGTGATATTGTTGGAAATTGTATGTGAGGCTGACTTCGCCTCGGCAATTGCTCCTGCATTGCTCTACCTCCTGCATCCATGCAAGTCGTAAAGCGCCTACTGGTCGCCACCACCCTAAAATAAATTCGGTGAAAATGTGAAGAACTCTTTTTTTCTGGTTATACCAACTCAACAAAAAAATTCCCCGCGCCTGACAGAATTTGAAGCCAAGGCGCTGCAACATTGGATTGCAGAACTGCCCACGGCTAATCCTAGCCTAGCTACGCGCCTGCTTCACGACATGCTTATCGATTTCAATACCATTGAAATGGCGGCTCAGATGCGGCTGGATGCGCTGGAGCTTTTAAGTCCCAGCGTTCATGACATTGAGGACTATCTTCGATCCAGGCTGATTAAAGCAGGTTTCCCGAAAGAAGATAACGACAAGAAAATCCTGAGCGTATTGGTCTCAATTGAAAAGGAATTCACTATTGGTTATTGGATGGTGCTTAAGGAGTTAACCAAGCGCGATGTCAGCTGGTTTCAAGGCAAGAATGCGGCATTAACGATCCAGCGCTGCATTAAAGGGCTGGGCAATATTATTGTCAGTCATTTTATTATGGGGATGCCGATACCAGATTGGGTGTGGATAGATCTACATTCGCTTTATAGCCTGAGTGTAAAAATAAAAAATGATTCGACTAAAATTAGCAATGACGTAAGTCCGTCCAAAAAAGCCAGTAGCCCGGAAGAGTGTTATCGGCAGATCCTCCTGCTCAGTCTTGCTGATCCGACCGGCTTAATGCAAAAGGAAATTTTGTTGGTTTATGGTTTTATCGAAACGATAAGTTCTTTAGTCGCTCTAAAAAAAGAGCAGGTGAAAGATCAGCAGATACAGTGCATCGTCTTAACGGACGAGGACAAAGCACCGCATTACCAGTATGAAGCCAGTGCTAAAAATGAATCAGCAACACTGTATCTGGACTTTAGCAAATTGTTCAAGACATTTAAGCAGAAAGGAAAATTGATTAATGCGGCGGAGGCAAGGTTCAGCTCGATGCATGTATTGAACAATAAGCTTGAACAACCCGCAGCGGAATTGCTCGATTACCTGGAGCAACGGTGGATGGGCGTCGATTTGCAGGGCATACCCTTTTTTAGTGACCGGTCGGATCGGTATATCGCCGTGGGCCTTGAGTCCACCCATGAATTGCAAAATGCGCTGGAACCCGTGGGCGAGAAAGATCTGGAATTTCTCGTTCAGTCGGCATCTGACCGGTTATTGTCTGGCGTATTTATAAAAACGGGAGTCCTGTCAGTGGGTAGTCTGGTCAGCTTTAGAAAAGCAGACAGCCCCGAGCATAAACGTTCATTAGGCATAGTCAACAAAGTCATTGTCGACAAGCAAAGCGGCAGAATAAACTTTGGCATGCAATTGTTGGCTCATCAATCCATCGCCGTCACCTACGTACAATTGGATGAAGTGGGCAAAGATGTTCCGCAAAAAGGCCTGTTTTACAGTGCAAAAGAGCTGGAAGATGAAAAAAACTACATCATCACCGATAGTTTTATGCTGAAAGACAGCGATGTTCTCCGGGTATACATGAATAACGAAGACTTCCCGGTTGTATTAAGTAACAGGAAAAATGTCGGACTGGGTTACTGGCAGTTTGAATGCCGACGGGTGGCGGAAAGGGGTAAAGTAGCAGTGGCGCAGGCTAAAAAAGGCTACGATTTCATTTAAATAACGCATATCGTTGAAAAATAGCGCGATATGCATATAGCACTTGAAAAGTTTTTTTATCGTGGTAAGTTGGCGTGTCGAGTTGGTTGGTGGCGATGAATTGTCGGTTTTTAAGCCGACATCTAAATACAAGGAGAGAGTGCTTGTATCTATCAGTTATCGGGGTAATCAGGTAATATGCCTTGAGCAAAAACCTGAACATAATAATAAATTACAATTATGAGGATAAGAAATGAGTAATGAAGAAAATGCTAAAAAATCGGTAGAAGCGGCGAAAGAGGTTGCTGGTAAGCTGTTTTCATCAGCGATGGATTTAAAAGAAAAAAGCCCCAAAGTATTTTTTGGCGCTATTGGCGGCATCGTCGTCCTGCTGTTGGTCATCATGATGAGCGGCGGTGATTCAGGTGTTCTTCCCAAATCTTCGGCCAAGAACCTTGCTGTCGGACAGCGGTATGTATTGAAAAACCCTAATACGTATGAAATCGAATCTCCTATTAAATTACTTGCTGTGCCTGGCTCTATAGCAGCTTATGACGATAGTGAAGATGAAGAAAAAGGTAAAGTTGAATCTTGCAGACGCATCGCTCAGGGGACGGCGATAACTATCATAGGATTTCAAGAGGCTTATGGTAAGAAAAATGCGTTTGTTAATGTCCAGGTTGAGGATGGTGATTGCAAAGGCAATACCGGCTGGGTTTCGGCGATTGATGTCCAATAAGCATTGACAAGATTTTAAAAAAAATTATAATAGGCGGATAAATTGCAACGCGGGAATAGCTCAGTGGTAGAGCACAACCTTGCCAAGGTTGGGGTCGCGAGTTCGAATCTCGTTTCCCGCTCCAATTAATTTTAAAAAAGCCGCGAAATATCGCGGCTTTTTTATTTCACTTTTACGGCTGCGTAGCAAAATGGTTATGCAGTGGCCTGCAAAGCCATCTACGGCGGTTCGATTCCGCCCGCAGCCTCCAATAGTGAATTCAAACGAGTTCAAAGAAGTACAAAAACCCGCAAGTCACAAGGCTTAGCGGGTTTTTTATTGTCCAACGAAGTGCAATAGGGTTTATTGACATGCCCCCAATCGTGGGGGTATAAACGGGGGTATATTCAAATTCAGCAGAGTTGATACCCCCAATGCCGCTATCAGATACCACCATCAAGAACGCTAAACCCAATGCAGACAAGGCTTACAAGCTACCTGATGAAAAAGGTATGTACTTGTTGGTTAATCTTAACGGTTCGAAATACTTTAGGCTTAAGTATCGTTTTGGGGGCAAAGAAAAGGTTTTAGCCCTTGGCGTTTATCCCGATACCGGTTTAAAACAGGCCAGAGAAAAACGAGACGAGGCCAGAAAACTACTTGCTGATGGTATCGACCCCGGAGAAAACAGAAAAGCGGTTAAATCATCAAAGGCAGAAAGTGCGGCAAACAGCTTTGAGGTCATTGCCCGTGAATGGGGCTCAAAAAAAGTTAATGAGTGGGACGATAAAAATAACCGTTCCAAACGGATGCTTGAAAGAAATATATTTCCCTGGCTGGGTGGCAAGCCCATAACTGACATTTTGCCTAAAGATATTCTGGACTGTTTACGGCGTGTCGAAGATCGGGGAACCATCGAGACAGCGCACCGAACCCTTCAGATATGCGGGCAGGTTTTCCGCTATGCGGTCGCAACGGGCAGAGCCGAGCGAGACATAACGCCAGATTTGCGGGGTTCATTGCCACCGGCCAAAGGCGAACACTTTGCAGCCATTACCGAGCCGAAAGCCGTAGCGGAGTTATTAAGAGCAGTTGACAGCTACCAAGGCTCACTACCTGCCGTTTGTGCGCTAAAACTTGCGCCGCTGGTGTTTGTTCGCCCTGGCGAATTAAGGGCGGCAGAGTGGCAGCATATCGACCTTGAGGCTAAAGAATGGCGTTACTACGTATCAAAGACTGCTGTGCAACATATCGTCCCGCTATCATCCCAAGCCGTGGCAATATTGGAAGAGGTGCGCCCGTTTTCCGGTCATGGGCGCTTTGTATTCCCGTCAGAGCGCACCCCACGCGGTGACAGATGCATGAGCGACAACACCCTTAACGCCGCATTAAAACGACTGGGTTACGGTATAAGGACGTAATGACCGCACACGGCTTTAGAGCAATGGCGCGTACTATCCTAGATGAAGTGTTGGGGGTAAGGCCTGACTTTATCGAACATCAACTAGCCCACGCCGTTAAAGACCCGAACGGCAGAGCCTACAACAGAACAGCGCACCTACCGGAACGTCACAAGATGATGCAGCAATGGTCAGACTACCTGGACGGCTTGAAGAATGGGGCGCAAGTGATCCCGTTCAAAAAGCCTGCTTAGGCCAATACACGGTAAATAATCTTATATACCCCCGCACCCGAAACAAAGCAACGCCAGATAGCCGGGCAGTTTGGGCGTGCTTTTTGTTAGCTTTCACCCGCCCGCAATCATCAGGCCGATACCGCTACGATTTGCCGTAATGATACGCGGTCAATTTGCGGCAGCAGCTGCCCCGTTGTAAAAGTTTAAGGGGGGTATATATAATTCTTGGGGCTTTTGGGGCGAAAGCTTTATAAGCCTTATATACCGTGGTTTACAGCCGCCCCAAACACGTAAATTTAATGGGGAGTTGTTGGGGCATTTGGGGCGCTTTTATTAATTTTTTGGGGCTTTTTAGAAAAACATTAATAAATAGGGGCGTTTTCGCCGTCTAAATCGATTGATGTCTGCGGTGCTTAAAATCGCACACCTGATATAATCCAAATTGACCGGATAGCTCGACGGAGCAATAAGCGGGATTCGTTCCCCCGTTTCCGGTTATTTCTTTCTGGACGACTTGCACTTTGACGAGGTGTTATTTTGCCTGAAATTCCATGTGACGATGTAATTCACTATACAGTTGAATATAAAGATTACAAAAACTTACGGCTTCATGAGAGGCTTGCAATTAATGCCTATATGTTGGGCAATGACACACAGCTGATACAATCAATCCTTACGGAGAATGAAGAAATTTCTAAGAGCATGAGGCGTTTTATTGCCGATATGATTTCTGGAAAGATAAAGCGCGAGGCAAGCAAGCAAGAAACAACGATCCACCATAAGATTGCCCTTTGCAGAGAAATAGACGCTTTAGCTAAAGGTAAAGCGCAAGACAAAGCCGTTGCCGTTGGCATTATTGCAGCGCGCGAGCATAGATCATCTGAAGCAATTAACACCAGGTACTACGAAGGCAAAAAAGCCATCAAAGCAGATCGAGACGCTTTGCTAAAGTATATGATTGATAATTATCACCCTAAAGGCGAAAAATAGTTAAGCTGTTGTTGTCAACAGCGCCCCGCCACACTATTTTTACTTCCCTGTCTATTTGAAATTCAATCTCATTATTCAAATAGACCAACACCCCCGACATCGCTTTAAACTCTCCTCGAATTTTATTAATTAATCGATGGAGTACGACTGATGGTTACAAAAAACGCAAACGCCCAACTAAAACCACGCCAGAAAATCACCTACGTTGCAAGTGCGCTCCCCCTGGAGGGCTATATCCGCCTGCCCAGTGTGCTAGCCGTGATTGGGATCAGCAAGACCAGTTGGCACGATGGGCAAAAATCGGGCAAATATCCCGCCGGAAAATTACTATCCCCGCGCTGTCGAGTTTATCCCGTTACAGAAATTCGCGCCTTGCTGGCTTCAATTGAAAAGGGGGCTGCAGTATGAACACACAATCAAAACCCGCTCAATCCGAGCAAGCCCACCTGAGCCTTAACGATTTGCATCTGGCTTTTGCTAATAGCTGTATTCCTTACCGCGTACTCATTACTGCTGGCTTGGATGTCGATCACAAAACAGACCGTTTGCAAAGGCTTGCTGACGGAGTCGGGAAACTCGACGCTATTACCAAGCAGTTGCTTAGAAACGCTTGTGGTGCAATTGGTGCAACGGATTCCGCTAATTTTCCACCATATGCTGAGATAAACCAACCATTCAACCAAACCCCGACCCTTGTTGATTTGCACCATGCCTTTGCTGATGTCTGCTACTGGTATGGCGCACTCGTTATAAAAGGCCGGCATGACGAATGCGTAATATACCATCTGCAATACCTTGCTGGACAGGTAGAGCAATTCGATACCATTACCAAGCAGTTGCTTAGTAATGCTTGCGGAGGTGCAGAATGAACGCTTCCGATACTAAATTCAACCACCGCATAAATGCCGGGCAAGATGGAAAGTTTTTCAGCCTTCATGACGCAATAAACCCGTCTTTGGAACGCGCCACTGCAATAGCCGATTTGATCGAAGTTGCCTGTGAAGTGGTCGATGTAACCAGTTTCGAGTCAACTACCCTCTGGCGGGCTGCTCAAGCGATCCGCCTTGAGATTAAAGATACTCAAACAATACTGGTCGCCTGCCTTGATGAGAATAAAAACAGTAATCAGGAGGTGCAATCATGAGCGATAACGCCCGTACTCAACCGGTTTCAAGACCGCCAACGGTAGAGTGTTTTTTTGTGGCTGTTAATAAGCAGAGCGACAGCTATAAGCTGTTGCTTTCGCCTGTTTCGCCATACTTTAGAACCCTTGAAGAGGCCAAGGCGTTTCACACAACTTTCAAGATAGAAGGTTCTTATTGTGCTGATTCGACTTATTACCCAAGAAGCGCAGAAGATGCCAAGCAACATGAAGAGGAGTTGTTTGGTAGTGAAACCAAGCTGGCACGCAGGCATAAAAAACCCACCCAAACCACCATTTGAGCGGGTTTTAGCATCCAACAAGACTACTAAACCAGCGGCTATTTTACCGCGTGGCGCTGTTGGGTGCTACCCGCAAGGAAAGCATTTTGTGAACACTTATCAAATTATTGACGCTTTTAAAGCGTCGATGCGCGAAGCTGACATTGAGCCGCCCGATAAAATTCTGGCTGATGGCGTTTTACACCGTTTCCACATTGTCGGTCAGAAACAAGGCAGCTTGAATGGAGCCTACAAACTGCACCTGGACGGTGCGAAGCCCGCCGGGTATTTTGAAGATTTTAAAACCGGCATCAAAGCCAACTGGAAGGCCGACAGCCCCGCTAAACATTTCACCCCAGCCGAACGCCAGCAGCATGAGGTCGCCAAAAAGACACGAGATCAACAGCAAGCGCAGCGGTACGAACAAACCGCAAACTTAGCGCAACGTATACTTGACGCAGCCAAACCGCTGACCGGAAACGACCACCCTTATTTGCTGAAAAAGCGCATCGATTCACATGGTTTGTATCGGCTGAAGGTCTGGACGAAACGCCACAAAAATGATGCTGAGCAATGGGTGAACCTCAATATTCAGAATGTTTTATTGGTGCCGTTGATCGACATCAATGGCAAGCTTTGGAACTTGCAAGCGATATTCTCAGAGACAGACCCGACTTTAGGGCGTGATAAAGATTTTTTAAGCGGCGGACGGCTGGGCGGATTATTCCACGTTATCGGCCAACCGACTGACGAGGTGATTATTTGCGAAGGCTATGCAACCGGAGCCAGCCTGCATACCGCCACCGGCTCCCAGGTGCTTTGCGCCCTGTCGGCAGGCAACCTGTTCAATGTCGCCAAAGCAGTACGCGCCGCTGATTCCCGCAAAAAGATAATACTCGCCGCTGATAATGACTTAAAAACGCCCGGCAATCCCGGAGTGACCGCCGCAAAAAAGGCGGCGCTGGCCGTAGGCGGTTTTCTGGCCGTGCCACCGGTGGCGGGCGACTTTAATGATATGGAGTGCGTGTGAAAAAGACACCCGATAACCCGATTTTAACCGTCGTCAAGTCGGCTCAACCGGTCAACAATACGGGCGAGGCCGATAAATGGGCAGACCGCCGAATCGGTGATTATTGCATCAGCCACAGCTGCATATTTTTTATGCGAAAAGGCCGCGACAATAAGGAAGGCAAGATTAACGAAATCCCAACGCCATTAACACATAATTTTGTGGCGTTGATTGCCGAGCAAATCAATTTGGACGACGGCCTAAAACAGGAAGCCGCTTTTTTAGTGGAAGGTAGACAGAAAAACGGGCAGCCATTACCGACGCTCACAATCCCAGCCACGCAATACCAAGCTATGCAGTGGCCGTTACGAAATTATGGCGGGCGCGGCATTGTTGAGGCCGATCAAGCCACACCGCGCCGACTGGCAAACGGTATCTTGATATTAAGCGGTGATATTCCGATAACCACGGTTTACCAGCACACCGGCTGGAGGCATATCAACGACCAATGGTTTTATCTCAGCGGCAGCGGGGCGATAGGTGCAGAGGGGTTGAATATTGACACCCGCGTTGAACTGGGCGAAGGTCACATGCAGCGTTACGTATTGCCCGCGCCCGCTGCCAGCCCTGGACAGATGGCAGCTACACTGTTCAGCCTGTTGTATATCGCGCCAGAAAATAAGGCTGTTGGTGTGTCGCTATTTTGCGGCGTAGTTCGGTCTGTGTTGGGCGAGTGTCTACCGGTTGACTTCGCGTTGTTTCTGTCCGGTCAATCAGGCTCACAAAAGTCGGAATGCGCGGCTCTGGCGTTGGCCTGTTTTGGCGACTTCAACGCCCGGAGATTCCCGGCTAATTTTACCGATACTGAAAGCGATCTTGAACATAAAGCCCACCAGGCAAAGGATGCAATTTTCGTTGTCGATGACTTGGCTCCAGGTTCTAGCCAGCAGGAAGCAAACAAAATGAATACTAAATGTGACCGGTTGTTTAGAGGCGCAGGCAATCAAAGCGGGCGCGGTCGCCGCAACGCCGACATGACCGGCAAGGCGGCATATTTCCCGCGCTGCATGATTGTCGCCACGGGTGAAGATACGCCGAAAGGCGCATCATTGCTAAGCAGGATGCTTGTTATCGAATTTAAGCGCGGCGATGTAGCCTTGTCATCACTTACCAGTTTGCAACACCTGTCGCAAAAGGGTGAGCTGTCGACAATTATGGCCGCATTTACAAAATGGCTTGCGCCGCGCATGCCCGACCTGAAAAAAACTTTTCCGAACATGGTGCATTCTATCCGCGATAAGGCATTGGCGGGAAACTTCGCTACCAGTCACCCACGCGCCGCCGACATTTACGCGAGCTTATACGCGGCGGCGGATATTTATATCGAGTTCTGTCACGAAGTTGGAGCCATTAATTCAATCCGCGCCACTGAACTGATGGAGACCATCGACGACGCACTGAAAGACGCGATCCGGGCGCAAGGTCAATTTCAAAAACAAAGTGATGAAGTGGAAAGATTTATTGCCTTGTTACGCGGCTGTTTTAGCGCGGGGGAATGCCATGTAAGCGACTCCATGAACCAAGGCCCGCCGGTGCAGCATCCGTTTATTTGGGGATGGCGCACCCCTAGCGAAGGTGCCGATGTTGCCGGGCGCGGTCAGTTAATCGGCTGTGTTAATCAGATCAACGGTGAATTATGGCTTGACCCGGAGGCGACTTTCAAGACCGTGCAAAAGTTCGCCAGTTCGCAAAATGACCCGATTCTGATACAAAAAGCAACGCTTTGGAAAAGGCTGTTAGAGCGTGGGCTATTGACCACCTATGAGGTGAGCAAAAAATCAGGTGTAAAAAGGCCAGACGTAAAAAGGAGCGTGACCGGTAAGCGTGTTCGGGTGCTGATTTTCAATACCAATGTTATTGAAAACGTCGATTTGATTGTCAACAAAGACATAAAATCGGAGCATTCAGGCGATGATTAAGATGGCACAGTGGCCTTTATTCGCAGTACCAGCCTGCTAAAAGTTTTAGCTGAAAATCTGGCAAAGGTAAAAAAATTGACCTGTAAAGAGCCCGGAAAAATCCGGGTTTTTGGTGCAAAAATCATCATCCGCCCCAAATAAAACAGCAAATGCCCCAGCATTTCCCCAAAAAAATACGGGTTTGGGGCGGCTGTAAACCACGGGTGGCATGGCTTACAGCCGTTCGCCCCAAAATCCCCAAGTTTTACAACATACCCCCCCCTATAGTTTTATGTTTATCGTGTTGGTCATCTGAATGTTTAGTAACTTTCTTAGGGGCTGACTACACAAAACGCGGGGTTCGAATTACCCGCATTGGGGAATCGCTGGAAGTACCTTTTACCCTGGCGCTTCGGACTAAAAGCTATACATGACTTGTTAAGTAACGCGCCTACCAGGGGCATGTTTGTTAGGGGCGCGGGGCTTGTAGAATGGCTTGAAACAGTGAAAGCAGCGCGGCTAAAACCACGACGGTGACCAAGTAAGGAAGGAACAGTAAGAGCGCGCCAAAGGGTGCGACAATAGCCGATACAATCAGCGCCGCCCATGCTGTGCCGCCGCCATGTATCGCTGCGACAAAGCAACCAGCAAAGGTGATGGCAATAATCATTTGTGGGTGATAAGGCCAATCAATGATGTGATCAAAGCTATTTTTAGGCATAAAATCTCCTTGAAGTAGGTTGTGAGTGTAGCTAATAAAGCCGATGGTTGTCATGGTAAATAACTTGGCAGAGGGTAAGCCGCAATGGTTGCGATTAATAATGTAATACATTATTTAACATAATGTCCGTTATGCGAAGTTATTGATGTATTACAATAATAACTTGACTTCTTGAATCCTAAGTACAGCGCGGCCTGTAGCGTGTTTTTCATTATTGCGCATAAAGTTGACATTATCTGTTATTTATGTATTACAATATTATGCAATATAGCCCGCAGCGCTTGCGGCAGGGTATTGATGAATTACATTTAATGCTTTTCTGAGGAGACACCGCCAATGGAACAAAAAAAAGCACGCGCCAAAGGGGCAGGCCGTAAGCCATTGCCGCCTGAAGATCGAGCCAAGGTTATATCTTGCCGATTAACCGAGGCACAACACAAACGGTTTATCGAACTGGGTGGCGTTGTCTGGCTAAGACAGCAGATCGATAAAGTTTAGTTCGTCTACTTGGAATTTATGCGGGCTATTTGATGTGGGCTTTTGTGGCAAAAACAGGGGCAGCATTGAGCGCGTGGGGGTACTTTTGGGGGTATATTTAAAAAACGAAATCAACAAAGCCTTTAACAGCAGGTCGTGCAGAGTCTATTGTGATAGAGCCCGCAAAACAGATTCAACAAAGTCCAATAACCTGCAAGTCATAAGGCTTAGCGGGTTTTTTATTGTCCAACGAAGTGCAGGGGTTTGTTGACATACCGCCATAAAGAACGCTAAATCCACCGAAAATCCTTATAAAATACGGGATGAGAAAGGTATGTACTTGCTGGTTCATCCTAATGGCGGCAAATACTTTCGATATGATTACCGCTTTGACGGTAAGCGCAAAACCTTAGCATTGGGAACTTACCCGATAACATAACTCAAAGAAGCCAGAGATAAGCGAGATACCGCCAAAAAACAGATTGATATCACATTTTATTTGACAGGGTTACTTTGATTGGTTTTAGCTTACTGGTGGATAGTTTTTAAGAAAGCAAAAGGCTCGCCCCCTTTAATATGCGTTCGGACAGGCCATTATGGGCTATAGTTAACATCTATCCAATGTGGACAAAATAGCCATAAAAACAACTTTGCAAGGAAAATATGACATGAACCGAAAACCAGGTCAGAACCGATTCTTTGATATTGATGGTGATGTTTCAATTCAGTTGGCTCCATGGGTATTAATAAAAAAAGGATACCCAGAAGGCATAGCCTATTTTGATCTTAAAATCCCAATACGCTTTTACAGTGATATTGCTAAAGGGGTTATTGTTGTCCCGGAAAACTATCGATCAGACTTGGCATCAATTCCTCAGTTTGCTTGGTCTATTTTTATGAAACCAGATGACCCACGAATCGAGCTGGGCGGCTGGATACATGATTATCTTTATGAATTAGAAGGAAAAGATATACCGTTGGAAGGTGGGAGGAAAGTGTCATTAAGTCGAAAAGAAGCCGATAGGGTACTTACAGAGGAAGCTATGCCCGACCTCTTTGCAAATGACTTCCAGTGCGAGACCGTTTATCAGATCCTGCGTAAGTTTGGCAAAGGCTGGGCAAACGATTCGTTTTGGGAACGTTTTGATTAACATTAAGGCAACTGCTTTCAGCTAGACATATATTTAAATAAAATTTTCTATCATCATGACAAATAACGAAAATTACTGGTTCATGCTCCAGTTCAAATTGAAGCTTTATCAAGCAACTGGTGAAGAATTTCAACGCTTATTTAATAGCGTAATGACGGCTAGTCATGGTGAAAATTATCAGTCTGTACGGCCTTGGGGAATCGAAGGTGATGGTGGCAATGATGGGTACTTAGCTAACGAAGGGCGTTATTTTCAAGTTTATGCGCCAAGTCCTACAACTAAAACGAATGAAGCATATGCCGTTAAAAAGGCTAAAGACGATTTTCATAAATTAAAAGAGAGTCAATCAAACCTAAAACACTATAGTTTTGTGCTAAATGATCGTTTTGTCGGTGGTTCTAAGCCAGTACATCAAGCTTTGACTGAAATTTCTAATACACATAATATTCCCACTTCAGTATTCAATAGCGGACATCTTGAACAACGTTTCTTAGGACTGGATAACAACCAGAAGATGAGTATAGTTCAAGGGGTGCCCCTTGAGGTTCCAAAATGGATTGATCCACGGATGGTATCGGAGTTACTTGAGTATCTTACTAAATCGTTTAATTTTTCATTGAATTTAATGACCGACCAGGACACAGCGCCTGAATTTGAAAAGAAAATTCAAATTAACAACCTCCATCCTGGAATTTCTAAACATTTACGATTGTATGCAAATCAAGTTGGAGAGGTTAATGCTTTTTTGAATGCTCGCCCTGGAATGGCGCAAAACATTGCTGATGAGTTACATGAAGTCTATATTGATAGCTTATCTGCAATACCTAATACAGAAAAAAGTGCTACGGATTTACGCTTTGTCTATATTTTAGAGCGCATTATACCTCCTGTGGTTAAAATAGATCCCATGCAACGCAGTGGGTGGCAGCAGATTGCCTTGATTGTCATGGCTAAGTACTTTGAAACTTGTGATATTTATGAGCACCCCGATTCCACTTATTCCACATAAGCATATCCGTTTTTCCGAGAGCATTTTGCTACTCGCTGGATTTGTGCGCACTTACTTGCTTGATCGCCCGCAAACCTTGGATGAGCTATGGACGCGACTTCATAGCCTACGGAAAGACCATGTTTGGCTTGATGATATATCATTTTCCAGGCTTGTGCTTGCAGTGGATGTCCTGTTTGCTATAGGGCAAATTGATAGTATCAAGGATGATTATATCGGTTTAAAGGACTCCTCTAATGCGACTGATTAAACTATCTGCCAACCAGCCAGGTTTCAAAACGATACATTTCAATCCACAAGGCTTGACCCTTATTGTTGGGGTCTCATCTGGCGGAGAGCAAGAAGGTAATTCAAATGGTGTTGGCAAATCACTTGCGTTGCGATTAGTGCATCACTGCCTTGGAGCAAATGCTAATAAAAATTTCAGTGAAAAACTTCCTGAGTGGGTTTTTCGCCTTGATTTTGAAATTAATGGGCAGTTTCACACTATAGAGCGTAGTGCAGACAGCAAGATAATAACACTGGACAACCAGTCGATTAAATTGAGGAATCTAACAAATTGGTTGAATGAAAGTGGCGTCTTTGACCTTACGGCCGCCTCTAATCTTCCTATTACATTTCGTTCGCTTATCAAACGATTTGCTCGATTAGAAAAATCCGACTGTATAGAGCCAGACTCCACAGCTAAAGAAACGCCTTTCGACGCGCTAATACGCACACTTTTTCTTTTAGGTTTAGATGTTAGTTTGGTATCACGTAAACATGAATTTAAAAAGCGCATTGATGCTTTAAAGAGCGCGAGCCAATTATGGAAAATCAATCCAGCACTGCATGACATGTTTCGTGCAGGTGATGATGCGCGCATTCGCGCTAATTGGCTAAAAGATAAAATACCTGAATTAAAAGAGCAGCTTGGTAGAATGGTAGTAGCAGAAAACTATCGAGACCTGGAGCAGGAAGCTAATAGACAAACACTATTATTGCGCGGTATATCACAAGAAATTGAGTTACTGAAATTTCAAGTTAAGGGTATTTCTGAGCTACTTGTTGAACACCCAGATGTTAGCTCTCAAGAGCTCTTGGCGTTATATAAGGGATTGGAGGGTGTTTTTAAAGCAGAAGCGTTAAAACACTTCGAGGCAGTTGAGCAGTTCCATAGCAGTTTGACTGAGAGCAGAAAGCGGAGGCTTTTAGGTGATCTTACACGGATCAATGCAGAAATCGAAACCAAACAGTTTGAGCAGAAAAAGCTGGAAGAACAGCGCGACAAACTTCTGCAATCGTTGATAGGTAAAACAGCTTTTGAAGAATATCGTGCAGTAGCTAATCAGCTTGCTCAACAGGAGCAGGAACTTAAAGCCCTCAATGATTATTTGGAATTCGACGTCAACGTTAATAAGGAAACTTTGAGCATTAAAGAAACCATGCTCCACGATACTCATCAAGCCGTTACATATCTTGAGAATAATCCTATTGCTGAACTAGAAACCCGTTACCGCACACTCACACAACCTTTATATCCAAATGCAGCTTCCGGCATCACCTTTGAAAATAATACAGGTGAAAATATGATGCGCTATACGTTTAAGCCTCGCCTCGAAGGGTCGGGTTCTGATGGTATTAAAGATGCTCGGTTGTTATGTTTTGATTGGTTGGTTTTCATGCACGGAGCAAATCATACAATGCGCTTTCTTTGGCATGATAATAGGCTTTTTGCACACCTTGATCCCGGTGTCCGTGCCAGATGGTTTTCCCTTGTATTGACAGAATTAAAATCAACAGAAAAACAGTACATCGCTACTATTAACGCAGAAAACTATGACAGCATGCTTACATGGCTTTCTGAGAAAGAGAGAGCAATCTTAGAATCTCCAGGCGTTAAAGCTTTAGAGTTACGTGGCAACCAGCCAAGAGATAAACTTCTTGGGATTCAAGTTGATTTACAATAATGTGTAAAAGCGAGGGTGTAAGAATTTTTGTGTAAATGGTCATTTGGTAGGAAACTGCCACCACTTTTAACGAGGAGTTAGAAATGACCGTAAGCAATGAACTGATTGACAGCCTGCTGGCTAATTATAAGAAACCCGAAGACCTAATTGGTGAATACGGAATTTTAAAGCAACAGGCTGTCCGCCGCTGCATCGTCCAGGTTGCGCAAATGCTGCGGGGATAAATAGCTTGGGAATGTCGAAGTCATGGCATCAGGCAGGCGCTGAAAATGCTCCGCCAACGGCAAGCGCGAGGCCACCACCAAGGCTAATTGAGTAGCGGTGATGAGGGAGCGTAAGCCATTATAAAATTGCGGCACCTGAAAACCGGCGTGGTGTTGGGACTCCAGCAGCTGCTCGAATTCGTCCACCAGCAACACCGGGCGACCTAAGCTGTTATCGGACAATTGCCGCAACAGCCGTTCGAAGCTGTCGAAATCGGCATCCGGCGAGTGTTGCAGGTTTTGCAGCAGTGCTGCGGAATCAGGCAGGATTACCGTGTCGGGCAGGACGGTCAAAATCCCCCTTATCGCCAAGCCGTAAAAGCGTCGGGCATCGGTGATGTTTTGCAGGTCAACGCGGACTAACAGCAAGGGCGGTGTGCCCGGTGCGGGACGATGTGCGGGGTTATCCTGCAAATGGTTGAGGAACGAGGTTTTGCCCATGCGTCGCTCACCGACTAGGTTTACGGATTCGAACTTGCCCAACGCGGCATGGATCAAGGCAAAAGTTTCCTCGCGCCCAAACAGCGGTTCGTTGGCCGTTAAAGGCCGACCAACGGCAAACGGTGACTGCGGTGCATCCATGACAGTGTCCTAATGTTGTTATTTTGTAGCGGCTTTAAATTTCAGGGCATTTGGAGTCGCGACTTTAGTCGTGATGATGGCTCATCATCACGACTTATACATGAATGCTCATGCGCGACTAAAGTCGCGGCTCCGTTTATGGTTTTCTTGCCTTTTAAAATAGAGGGTTATTTTTCTGGTAGGGATTTTAACCGGATAAGCAATAAAAGTAATCACCTCACTAGCGGTGCTAATTTTTTGATTGGTTTTGCCTTTCCGTATAAAACAAGATACAGTTAAGCCATGCATACGATTTTAACAACAGACGTTTTTGATTCGTGGTTTGGGCAGTTGCGCGATAACCACGCAAAGGCGCGCATAAAAGTCAGGCTACGCCGGGCTGAAGATGGTAATTTCGGCGATGTAAAACCCGTGGCTAAAGGCATCTCTGAAATGCGCATTCATTACGGCCCCGGTTATCGGCTGTATTTCATGCAAAACGGTTTCGAAATCGTGTTGTTATTGGCTGGCGGCGATAAATCAACGCAAGCCGATGATATTCAAACGGCAGTAGCGCTGGCGAGAAAACTGAAGGAGGGAAAATGACTGTAAAATTAAATAAATGGGATGTGCTCGATCATCTTAAAACGGAAGAGGATATGAGGCTGTATCTGGAAGCCTGTTTTGAGGAAGCGGGGGATGATCCCGCTTTTATTGCCAAGGCTCTGGGCGATATAGCAAAAGCCCGCAGCATGACGCAATTGGCTAAAGATACTGGCTTGGGCCGGGAAAGTCTGTACAAAGCCTTGTCAGGCGAGGGTAATCCGAGTTTTGGCACGATCCTAAAAGTGATTAAAGCGTTGGGACTTAAACTGCATGTTCAGGCTGTCGATAAGGAGGATGAGCCTTTAACGCATGTAAATTGACCGCAGGCGGTTTTTTATGAAATAGCCGCCAATTTGCGGCTTACCGCGAGTATCGCCAGTCATTGTCTATTTTGTATCGTTTCCACGAAGCGGGTCACTGCCATTAAGTTAATGAGAACAATAAAAATTAAGCCCTTGCGCACACCCAAACATCGACCCGGCTGGCTCCGGCTTTTTTCAATACATAGGCCAGTTCATGGGCTGTTGTGCCGGTGGTCATTACATCATCGAGTATTGCGATATGCCGGGCCTGGATCGGCTTGATGATCGAAAACGCATTCTTCAGGTTTTTGCGGCGTCTTTTTGCGGGTAGTTGGGTTTGATGCGGCGTGTCGCGGTGCCGCTTGCAACTGGTTAAATCCAGCGGAATCTGCATGTCCTTGGCGACGGTTCTGGCGATTTCTATGGCTTGATTGAAGCCGCGTTCGCGGTAACGGGTTTTATGCAGCGGCACCGGTATTATCAAGTCGGGTAGTTCTGCGGTTTGTTTTAAGTGCTCGGTCAATAATAGGCCGAGCAGGCGGGCATTCTTGTAATTGGCTCCGAATTTCAAGCTGCCGATCAAATGTCGGATGGCTCCTTGGTGAATAAACGGCGCGACAGTCTCGTCAAAGGCTGGATGCCTGCTCAGGCAGCGACCGCACAGCACCGGCGCGGTGGAGGGTGGTTCCAGTATTTCTGCACACCGATAACAGCTCAGGTTATTCCGGGGTAGCTGCATGTAGCACGAATGGCAAATGTCGCGGGAATTGTGTCCTGGATTTCCGCACAAGATGCAGGTAGGCGGCAGCAGGTAATCCTGTATAATATTGATCCAGTTGTATACCATTTTTATTTGATCAGGTTGACAAGTTTATCGTCGTTCGCGATTGATGGGCTTCGTACCTCAGTCTTACACTGGAGCTTAACAGAATGTCTGCAAACCCTGCAATTCGCCATGACTGGCAGTTGGACGAAGTGCAAGCGCTTTATGCGTTGCCTTTTAATGACCTGATTTTTAAGGCGCAAATCGTACACCGCGAGAACTTCGATCCCAATGAAGTTCAGATTAGCAGCCTGTTGAGCATTAAAACCGGCTCCTGTTCCGAAGATTGCGGCTATTGCCCGCAAAGCGCCCGTTATGATTCCGATTTAACGCCTGAGGCATTAATGCCGGTTGATAAGGTTTTGCAGGCGGCGCAACAGGCCAAAGATCAAGGCGCATCGCGTTTTTGCATGGGCGCGGCTTGGCGTCAGCCTAAAGATCGGGATGTGGAACGGGTGGTGGAAATGGTTCAGGGCGTTAAGGCGCTGGGTATGGAAACCTGCGTAACCTTAGGGATGCTGACCGATGCGCAAACGGCTCGGTTAAAAGAAGGCGGCCTGGATTATTACAATCACAATCTGGATACTTCGGAAGATTATTATTCCGAGGTCATTACTACGCGGACTTATCAGGATCGATTGGATACGCTGGCGCGGGTCAGGGATGCCGGGATTAGCGTGTGTTGCGGCGGCATTGTCGGCATGGGCGAGAGCGATGTAGATCGCGCCAAGCTGTTAATCGAACTGGCAAACCTGCCCAAGCATCCTGAAAGTGTGCCGGTCAATATGCTGGTGCAGGTTGAGGGCACGCCGCTAATGGGCACCGAATCGTTGGATCCGATCATCTTTATCAGAACCATAGCGGTTGCCAGAATCATGATGCCCAAGTCGCGGGTGCGGCTGTCTGCAGGGCGCAATAACATGAGCGATGAAATGCAGGCGCTGTGCTTTTTGGCCGGAGCCAACTCGATTTTTTACGGCGATAAGTTATTGACCACCGATAATCCGATGACTAACCATGATTTGGCTTTGTTTGAGCGGTTGGGGGTGTATTCCGGTGGTTCGAGTTATGCGAATTAGGCGAAAGGCTAATTTATAGAATGGAACACGGATGACACGGATTAGGCTGATATTCACGGATAAAACATGAAGCAGTTAAATCCGCTTTAATCCGTCTTATCTGTGTCATCCGTGTTCTATTTGTTAATTACAGGTTATTTATGACGCCCCCATTTTCAGAATTAGCATCCAGCCTCGACGATATTGCCCGGCAGGGCCTGTATCGATCAAGGCGGGTCATCGCATCCCCTCAAGGCATTAAGCTGGAAATCGACGGCAGGAATGTTGTCAATTTTTGCAGCAATGATTATTTGGGGCTAGCTAATCATCCTGATGTGGTTGAGGCGTTTAAAGCCGGTGCGGATTGCTACGGGGTCGGCAGCGGTTCGGCGCATTTGATTTGCGGGCACAGCGCGGCTCATCATGCGTTAGAAGAAGAATTGGCGGCATTCACCGGTCGCGACCGGGCGTTATTGTTTTCCACGGGCTATATGGCCAATATCGGTGTGATCTCGGCTTTATTGGGTCGCGGTGATGCGGTGTTTGAAGACCGGTTAAATCATGCCTCTTTGTTGGATGGCGGCCTGTTGTCCGGGGCGCGATTTAAGCGCTATGCCCATGCCGATGTGACTGATCTCGAAGCAAATCTGGAAAAAGCCTCGGGTCGCAAGATGATCATGACCGATGGCGTATTCAGCATGGATGGCGACTTTGCGCCTCTTAACGAATTGGCGACCACCGCGAAAAAACATGATGCTTGGCTGATGGTTGACGATGCGCACGGACTGGGCGTTATCGGCGAACACGGCGGCGGGATAGTTGAACATTACGGGCTTGGTCAGGATGATGTGCCGGTGTTGATGGGAACTTTAGGTAAAGGCTTGGGTACTTTCGGCGCGTTCGTGGCAGGCTCAGAGGTGCTGATTGAAACCCTGATCCAGAAAGCTCGCACTTATATATACACTACCGCGTTACCGGCGGCGGTTGCCGAGGCGACGCGGGCTAGTTTGAAAATTGCTATTGAAGAAAGCTGGCGCAGGGACAAACTCAAACAACTGTCGGGGCGATTCAGGCAGGGCGCAGAGCAGTTGGGGTTAAAGTTGATGGTGTCATCATCGGCTATTCAGCCCATCCTGATCGGCGACAGTCAAACAGCCGTAGACATCAGCAACGCTTTATTGAATGCCGGTTTTCTAGTTAGCGCGATTCGCCCGCCGACAGTGCCTCAAGGCAGTGCAAGGTTACGGGTGACTTTTTCAGCCCTGCATGAGGAGCAACATGTCGACCGGTTGTTGGACGCGCTGTCCAAAGCAAACGCAGGCTGCAAGTGACAAAAATTCACCTGGAAACCTTCGGGCAGGGCAAGCCCATTGTGTTGGTGCATGGCTGGGCGATGCATACCGGCATCTGGCGGGAGTTTGCCCGGAAATTGGCGCTTAATTATCAGGTTATTTGTGTCGATTTGCCGGGTCACGGGCGTAGCGAAGCAATCGATCCGTTTACGCTGGAACGGATCAGCGCCGAGTTGGTTAATGTAATCCCCGAACAGAGCTGTTGTTGGCTGGGCTGGTCGTTGGGCGCAACGATAGTGCTTGATGTAGCTGCCCGTTATCCTGAGCGTGTGTCTTCGCTGGTTTTGCTGGCAGGAAACCCCGCGTTCACCGTAGGGGCGACCGGCCGGTCGCCCGAAACGCAAACACAATGGCCGGGCATGGACATCCGCTTGCTCAATGATTTTGCCGGGCATTTAAATAAGAATTGTCAGGCGACCTTGCTGCGTTTTTTATCCTTGCAGGTAAACGGCATGCCCAATCAGAAAGCCCTGTTGAAAGCGCTTAAAACATCCGTGTTTGAATGTGATGCGCCGGATAAAAACACCTTGCAGGGCGGCTTGGGTATACTGAAAAAGGCAGACCTGAGGCCGGTTTTATCGGGCTTAAATATTCCCGTGTCGGTCATCTTGGGCGGTCTGGACACCTTGGTTCCTGTTGCCGTAGGCCAAAAAATACAGCAGTTATTGCCCAGTCTTGAACTAAACATTATCGACAGGGCAGGGCATGCGCCGTTTTTATCGCACAGCCGGGAAACGGTGGTGATTATTTCCCGATTTATGGAAGAGCGATGCAGTTAGACAAAGCCAAAGTCAGACAGTCGTTTGCGGCGGCCTCGGTGACTTATGATAATGTCGCCGCATTGCAGCGCACTGTCGGTAAGGCATTATTGAGTACTATAAATAGCGAAAGCCTGAGCGGAACTTTGTTGGACTTGGGTTGCGGCACCGGTTTTTTAACCTCGAACTTGTCAGCAAGCCAAGTAGGGTGCGCATCGCGCACCGTGAATTTGGGCGGGTGTTTGGAAAATGGTACGCAAAGCGTACCCTACATGACTGTTATCGCTCTGGATATTGCGTTGCCGATGGTGCAGGTGACGCGAACAAAATTGGCCGATGCGCTTAATATCAGCTATCTATGCGCGGATGCCGAACAATTGCCGCTGGCCGGGCAAATTGTTGATGGCGTGTTCTCCAATCTCGCGTTGCAATGGTGCGTCAATCTTGAAGGCGTTTTTACCGATATCAAGCGGGTATTGAAGCTTGGCGGACGGCTGGTTTTTTCGACATTCGGTTCGCAAACGTTGCAGGAATTAAAAGCCGCTTGGGCGGAAGTTGACGGCTATAACCACGTTAATGACTTTTATAGCGAACAGCAGCTAAGAGGTTTTCTCTTGCTGGCGGGTTATACAGAAATAAAAGTTGAAACCAGGGTTTATCTATCAAGCTATGATTCTGTTTTGGCGCTGATGAGGGAGTTAAAGCATATCGGGGCACATAACATGATTGCCGGGCGCAACAAAAGCATCACCAGCAAAACGCAGATGCAGCGGATGATTTCGGCTTATGAGCGACATCGAACCGGCGAGTCGATCCCGGCGACCTTCGAGGTTATGATGGTCACGGCAAGCTAATGGAAAAAGGTTACTTCATTACCGGCACCGACACCAATGTCGGCAAAACCTGGGCGACGATTGCGCTGATGCGATACTTTAAAAGCCGGGGGAAATCGGTTGTAGGCATGAAGCCGGTTGCCTCCGGTTGCGTCATGCAGGACGGACAGCTGAAAAATGAAGATGCGTTGCTGATTCAAGAAAATGCGTCAGTGTCGATTGATTACGACTTAATCAATCCTTACGCCTACGAACCGCCGGTTTCACCGCATATTGCAGGAGTTAATAATCCGGTTAAGCTCGCTCAGCTGATAGACAAGTTCGAACTATTGAAAACCCTGGCTGACATCGTCGTCGTTGAAGGCGCAGGAGGCTGGTACACCCCGTTAAATGAGCGGGAAGCTAACAGCGATTTGGCAATAGCGCTAGCGTTGCCGGTTATTATGGTCGTCGCGATCAGGTTGGGCTGCATCAATCATGCGCTATTGACTTATCAGGCGATAAAGCAATCAGGCGTAGACTGTGGGGGCTGGATTGCGGTGTGCACAGACCCGGATTTGTTAAGCAGGGACGAGAATATCAACGCAGTAAAAGCTAATGTGGATGCGCCCTTGCTGGGCGTGTTGCCTTATAAAGAAGTCGCCGATTTCGGTTTTTTTTCGGAACAGCTGAAGATATAAAATGGCTGATAATATCTTTGCGGGCGGTTAGTCAGAAATAAAACATGACAAAGTCTTTCAGAAAGCCCTATTATTTTCACTTTCCAGTTTGATTATCCGTTTAACTTACGGCACAAGGTTAATGCATGTCGATTCGCCCTATTTCATCAGTAAAATTCGTTTTAGTTGCCAGTGCGCTGTTGTCCGGATGTACCACGACCCGGCAAATTGTGGTTGACCATCCATCGACCCAAGCCAGTCAGTTTCAACCTTTGCAGGGCTTTCAGGCTATTGATGGCGACGACTATTATGTGCGCTTGATTTCGGAGTTTGATTTTAAAGGCGACAATGTTTTAAAAAGCGGCTGTACCAATATGACACCGTCTTACGAAAAAGGCGATTTGTCGGCGGCGCTTATCTATAGCGTGCGTAACGAGGCGCTTAAATTCAGTCGGGAAGCCACCGGTTTTATGTATCAGGCGACCACAGGCAAGTGCAATTTCACCTTCGATGCTAAAAAACTTTATCTGACCCCGTGGATACGTCTGGATTCGGGTAAGGAAACGATGGTCGATTATAATTTTTACACCAATGCCAACAGCGATCTGGATGTGTCGAGTCTGGTCGGGGATGTGAATACGGCCAGCAACTTGCTTGCATTAACAGGCGTCGGCATGGGGGTTGCGATCATGGGGCAGGTTGCCGGGCAGTGGGTAAAGAACAATCAGCAGCAAGCGGCGGTGACAACGCCTGCGCCTCATCAATCGGCCAAGCATAGCTCGGAGTCGCACTCGCTATCGGCGAGTACCAGCTTTTCAGGCAAGACCGGAACGCTGAATCAGACGGTGTTTAAGGTTTATGATGTGGCGGAGGGCGGTTTTAATCTGTTGGGTTCAGACACCAAGCAGCTCGGCGAACTGAAGATTTACCCGGAAGTTCTGCCCTCTTTGTTGCTAAAGACGACAGCTGACGGCATACCCGATGCACGCGATTTGTCGTTCGAGGAAATTGGTTATTCGCCGATAAAGTCGGCGTCAGGGGAAATTAATCTTCAGCAGCTGATTGAGCAATCGAAACATCCGGCAAAACCGAATTTAAAGCCCGACTGGAATAATTACCAGGAGGTGGAGGGCAATTGTCGCAAACTGAAGCTGGTGATGAAAGATTTGGGTTTCAATAAGTTTGACCGTAATGCAGTGATTTATTATTTCCTGGCGAAAAACGGCGATTGGAATAACTACAATATCAGTCGGCAAAAGACCCAGAGCGAAGAAATGCGTCCCAAGGTCATAGAAGGTTACCGCAGCAAGAATTTTGCAAATTGCTTGGCGGCGGACGATTATGCGGTTATGAAAGCGATGGGCTTGCCGGTCAATACACCATCCGATTGGGATCAGGTGGGGGAGGCCAGCCAGAAAAAAGAGCAGTTGTTTACGCCGCTTAAGTCGATAGAGCGGCAGTTGGTTGCGGTGCTGAAAAATCCAAACAAGGCGGAAATGGAGCAGCAGCTGTTCCCATTGCTAAATACCGCAAAAAATGGCGACGGCAGTGTGCTGCTGCAAAACCATTTGGGCGATTTCGGTTTGGAATTGTTGCTGAACCCTCTCTCAGCGCCAGCCTCGACGGATGCCTCAACGGCTCCGGCTGCGCCCGTTGCAACTGCGCCTACTCTGGCGGCAATTCCCGGCGAGGGGGTTGTTGTCAGCGCCCATCAACTGGCGCAAGTCTTTTCCGGCCTGGCAATAAACGAACTGAGTTGTGCGCGGCCGGTTCCTGACGGCCTAGGCAAAGCTGGGAACAATTCGGGGATTTTATTGTTCACCACTAAAGAGGGCGGGCCGCGTATTAAGGGCGGCGCGATGGAATTTGAATTTTCCGGCGGCAAGATCACCCGGGTTGCTTTTCAGCTGTCCACCTACCGGGATTTCGAGCAGGATCTGTTGGATCGGCCGGAAGTCGGCGGCTGCCGTATCGATCCTGCTTTTCTGATAAAGCTGCACTAACGGCAGTTTTGTTCTGACACGGCCGTCACGTCATGAATATCAATAAAAAAGCAGATTTATGGCGGGCAGGAAATAAACTTAGTTTATATAGGAAATTAAAGATAGATTTGCAGATAAATCTAATCCATAATGTTTTTGCGGTAAATAATTATTATGAAAATATCAGGAGAAACGTTATGGCTTTAATTACTTGGACTGCTGGTCAGTACGGCACAAATGTTGGCTTTGCAGATGATGAACATAAAATATTGTTTGATAAACTGAATAAACTGTACGATTTAGCGACAGGCGGGGCGGCGCGCTCAGCAATAGGTGCGCAATTGGATGATTTGATTGGCTATGTCGTTGGGCATTTTGCTCATGAAGAAAAAGAAATGCAGGCAAAAGGTTATTCCGGCTATGCTCGCCATAAGGATGAGCATGATGCGTTGGTAGGCATTTGCGCGGGGTTGCAAACAAAATTTCATGCGGGTCAGGCAGAAGTAGACGAAGGCGTTGGTCAATTGGTTAAGGGGTGGTTGGATAGTCACATTCCTAATTTTGATATGGCTTATGCCGATGCTCTAAACAGCTGAGTAGGCTTCAACGTTAGAAAACAAAAGGCTTGTGAGTTGTATTGATTCACAAGCCTTTTTTTGTGCCCAATAAAATCAGGGAAAGGACTGCTGGTATAGATTGCCCTCATGGGTTAGAATTAAAAAGATTATTTGTGATAATTATTACGTAAAGGGAATAGGGGCGATCTTGACATGTCCTGACATTACGAACGATATAACGCATACAAGAGTTTATAACTACTATAACGAGGAGGCTGCTCCGTGAAGAAAACAAAGCAACTGTTTGCAGGTCTGATCTTAATGGCTTTAGGCCTAGGGACAGCGCAGGCGGAATACACGCTCAATTTAATGAAAGGGGCTACCAAGGTCAGTCATGATATTTATGACTTGCACATGTTGATCCTATGGATTTGTGTATTTATAGGCATCGGTGTGTTCGGTACGATGTTCTACTCGATTTACCATCATCGTAAATCAAGAGGGCATAAAGCGGCGCAGTTTCATGAAAATACCACGGTTGAAATCATTTGGACGATTATCCCGACCTTGATTTTGATCGGCATGGCTATTCCGGCCACAAAAGCCATGATGGAATTGGATGACGTTCAAGAATCCGAAATGTCCATCAAAGTAACCGGGCATCAATGGAAGTGGGAATATGAATATCTTGATAATGGCATTCATTTTTTCAGCAGCCTGGATGAAGCCAGTAACAAGGCGCGTCAGGTAGGTTCTGGCATAGATCCTTTTACGGTTGAAAATTACTTGCTGGAAGTCGATAAGCCGTTAGTGATACCGACTAAAAAGAAAATCCGTTTCGTGTTTACCGCAAAAGACGTAATCCATTCTTGGTGGGTGCCGGATTTGGGCTGGAAAAAAGACGCTAATCCCGGCTTTATCAACGAATCATGGACTTCTGTAGACGTCCCGGGAACTTATCGCGGCCAATGTACCGAGCTTTGCGGTAAGGATCATGGCTTTATGCCGATTGTTGTGATCGCGATGAATGAGCCCGAGTACAATGCCTGGGTAGAAAAACAAAAATCGGCTGTAGCGGCTGAAGCGGGTTCTGCAAGCAAGCAGTGGGCTAAAGAAGAATTGATTGCTAAAGGTAAGTCTGTTTACGAGACCAACTGTTCGTCCTGTCATATGGCAGATGGTGCAGGCTTGGCGGGTACCTTCCCGGCCATCAAGGCTAGTAAGGTGGTAACCGGCGATATCAATGCTCAAGTTAAGCTAATGTTGGACGGAAAAGGCATGATGCCTGCCTTCGGGAAAATGTTAAGCCCGGTTGATTTCGCGGCAGTCGTAACCTTTACCCGTAACGGTTTGGGTAATGCAGTGGGCGATTCGATACAGCCTTCAGCCGTTCAGGCGCTGCAATCGGCAACGCCGGGTGCAGGTAAAAATGAATAAGCCATTGCGTTCTTATCGATCTAATCTTTTTTATAGTTTCAAGAGGTATAAAATATGTCTGCTGTAGTCGCTGAACACGATGATCATCACGATCATGGTCCTGCTAAGGGGCTCTTAAGATGGGTTATTACCACCAACCATAAAGATATCGGTACCTTATATTTGCTGTTTGCACTGGCGATGTTTTTTGTCGGCGGCTCGATGGCGATGGTTATTCGTGCCGAGTTATTCGAACCGGGCATGCAGTTTGTCAATCCCCAGTTCTTTAATTCAATGACCACCATGCATGCGTTGGTTATGGTATTCGGCGCAGTTATGCCGGCATTCGTCGGCTTGGCCAACTGGATGATCCCGATGATGATTGGTTCGCCGGATATGGCGTTGCCGCGCATGAATAACATGAGTTTCTGGTTGTTGGTTGCCGGTGTTTTATTGCTGGCCAGCACCCTATTTATGGAAGGCGGCGCGCCTGCCAGCGGTTGGACTTTGTATCCGCCATTGGTATTGCAAACAGGAAAAGCCTTGCCTTTTGCGATTTTCTCGGTGCATTTGCTGGGTATCTCGTCAATCTTGGGCGGGATTAATATCATTGCCACTATTTTCAATATGCGCGCCCCTGGCATGACTTTAATGAAAATGCCGATGTTTGTTTGGACTTGGTTGATTACTGCTTTCCTGTTGATCGCTATCATGCCGGTTTTCGCAGGCGCAGTGACCATGCTATTAACCGACAAATTCTTCCACACCAGCTTTTTTGATGCGGCGGGCGGCGGTGACCCTGTTCTGTATCAACATATATTCTGGTTCTTTGGGCATCCTGAAGTTTATGTAATGATTCTGCCGACTTTCGGCGTGGCTTCTACCATCATTCCGGTGTTTGCGCGCAAACCGCTGTTTGGCTATAGCTCAATGGTTTATGCGACTGCCGCCATTGCCTTTTTGTCATTTATCGTTTGGGCTCACCACATGTTTACCGTGGGCATGCCGATAGCAGGCGAGTTGTACTTCATGTACGCAACCATGTTGATTGCAATCCCTACCGGGGTTAAGATTTTCAACTGGACGGCGACCATGTGGAAAGGTTCGATGACGTTTGAAACGCCGATGCTGTTTAGTATTGCTTTCGTGGTCTTATTTACGATGGGCGGCTTTACCGGTTTGATGATGGCCGTAGCGCCGGCTGATTTCCAGTACCACGATACTTACTTTATTGTTGCGCATTTCCATTACACATTGGTTCCCGCTTCCGTGTTTATATTGATGGCTGCCGGTTATTTTTGGCTGCCTAAATGGACCGGCCATATGTATGATGAGAGAATCGGCCAATTGCATTTCTGGTTGTCGGTGGTATCGGTCAACATCCTGTTTTTCCCTCAGCATTTTCTGGGGCTTGCCGGAATGCCGCGCAGAATCCCGGATTATGCCGTGCAATTTGCTGATTGGAATATGATTTCCAGTATCGGCGGATTTATATTCGGTGCCAGCCAACTGTTGTTTTTGTATATTGTTATCAATACCATCAAAGGCGGAACCGGCGAAAAAGTAACGGGCGAAGTATGGGAAGATGCTGCCAAGCACAGCTTGGAATGGACTTTGCCATCACCGCCGCCGTATCATTCATTTACTACGCCACCTACGGTTATACCGACTGAGCATATGTAGGTTGTTGCAAGCAGGTTGCTTTTTTAAGCAACCTGTTCAGGTAGCGTATCAGGTGAAATAATGAATACCAAACAGAAAAATATTTTGACGGCAGTGATTTTGATTGCAATTGCGACCACTATTTATGTTTTGGCAGTGATAAAAGCAGTTTCTCAATGAAGGAAGGCGTTAAGCAAAAAAACGCCAAGTTAGTTCGGATATTGGTGTTTGTTGTACTGGGAATGTTTGGTTTTGGTTATGCTCTGGTTCCGCTTTACGATGTTTTGTGCGAAGTAACAGGGCTTAATGGAAAGGTTGAATCAGCGGCTGTTAAGGAAGTCAGCTATGAAGTTGATAAAAACAGGGAGATTACCGTAGAATTTATGACTGCGCTGAATGAGGCTACACCGATGGTGTTCCGTTCAGAAATAAAAAAAATAAAAGTTCATCCGGGCGAATATTATACGGTGAATTTTTATGCGGAAAATAAGACCGATAAAGTAATGGTTGCGCGGGCAATTCCAAGCATTTCGCCCGGAGCGGCCGCTGAATATTTTAAAAAAACAGAGTGTTTTTGTTTTTCAGAACAGACATTTAAAGCGCGGGAAGGCAGGACTATGCCGGTGCGTTTTGTGGTAAATCCTGAAATATCCAAGGAATATAAGACAATTACACTTGCGTATACATTTTTTGATAATACTGAAACATCAGTGAAATGAGAGAGGAAGGTCATGTCTACAAGTAACGAGTATTACATTCCGCAGAAAGCTACCTGGCCAGTCGTTGGGACGGCTGGTTTGTTGATGATGCTGGCTGGATTTGCGAATTATTTAAATGGTTCATCTGGCGGTGCGGCCTGGATGGGGTTGGGATTGACTGTCGTCATTATTATGATGGCCGGATGGTTTACGCTTCAGGCTACTGAAAGTGAGTCAGGCATGTACAGTACGCAGGTAGGTATTTCCTATCGCATGGGCATGATGTGGTTCATCTTTTCAGAGATCATATTTTTTGGGGTGTTCTTTGGCGCACTTTGGTATACGCGTAATTTGTCGGTGCCATGGCTGGGCGGGGAAGGCACTAGGGCAGTAACTAAAGAGCTGTTGTGGCCTTCTTTTGAAGCAGTCTGGCCGACCAATGGCCCCGGTAAAGTCGGCGGCGATTTTGAGGCTATGGGAACCTGGGGCCTGCCTTTTTTAAACACCTTAATTTTATTAACCAGCGGCGTAGCCTGTACTTGGGCGCATCACGGGTTGCTCACTAAAAACCGCGATCAGTTAATCAAAGGCTTGATGGCTACCGTGGGTTTGGGCTTCTTGTTCGTGACTTTTCAGGCCATCGAATATCATGAAGCTTATACCGAAATGGGCTTAACTCTGGGGTCAGGCATTTACGGCTCTACCTTTTTCATGTTGACCGGCTTTCACGGATTCCATGTCTGCGTGGGCGCGATTATCCTGAGTGTAGTGCTGTTTCGCAGTTGGAAAGGCCACTTCAAGCCGGAAAATCATTTCGCTTTTGAAGCGGCCGCTTGGTATTGGCATTTTGTTGACGTGGTATGGTTAGGACTATTTGTATTCGTTTATGTAATTTAATCGAAACAGCCGTACCGAAAAAAGCGCTGTCTCACAGACAGCGCTTTTTTTTTGTCGGAACGGTTGGAATTTAGCATTTGAAAAAATAGAACACGGATGACACGGATAGGGCGGATAATCACTGATTAAAAAACTTGGTCTTAGGTTTAAAAATCCGTTTTAATCAGTTCTATCCGTGTCATCTGTGTTCCATTATTAATAGTTTTTATTTGACTGGAGCAGTTGCTGTTTGATGCATTCGGGCACCTAGTCCGTGAGGTGTGAATAGGCCGGTTGCTAAGGCGATAAAAATGAATATGAATAACACAATCGACAGCGTGATGCGAAAAGTCAGCGCCTTGACTGTTTTTTCGGATTGCTCCTGAGTCTTGTGTTTAACCAGATGAAATAGCGCAGAACCCAGGCTGATAATTATCAGGATAAAGGCGATAATAACGATGCTTTTTATAATCATGAATGTAGTTATGGTGATGGCTAAGGTTTTGGTATTCTCGGTTATTTAAGTGCCTGTGCCAATAGGGTAAAGAAAAAAGCAGATGCGAGTCAATGAAGTTTAAAATCATTCCAAGTTTAGTTTATGTGTTCCTGCTGCCGGTGTTGCTGGCGTTGGGCATGTGGCAATTAGACCGATCAGAACAAAAACGGGCGTTACTTAAGTTGCAAGAGCAAGCCGCCACGACTGATATTATGCATTTGTCTGCGGCTATTGACGACAAGACCGATGCGCTAAGATACCGGCAAGTCGAGGTTACTGGGCGTTACGATGTGGCGCACCAGCTCTTGATAGATAATCAAATCAGCGGCGGCAAGGCCGGTTATTTTGTGTTGACACCGTTGGTATTGACCGGGGAAACCAGGGCTGTTTTGGTGAACAGAGGCTGGATTCCGCAAAACCCGGATCGGACGGTAGTTCCTGATTTGCAGATTAACAAGGTACAAGCAACTATTAGCGGACGGATTAATCATTTTCCCAGTGTTGGTATAAAATTAGCGGGAGCCGAAATTCCGACAGCAGGTTGGCCCTCGGTAGTGCAAGTGGTTGATAGTAATGTGTTGGCTAAAAAGCTCGGCTATCCATTATTTCAATTCCAGCTTGAGTTGGACAAAGAGTTACCCGATGGATTTAAACGGGAATGGCGCACATCAACCATAATGCTACCTGAACAACATACGGCCTATGCAATTCAGTGGTTTGCATTGGCATTGACACTAACGATACTGTTTATTTGGTATAGCTTTAAAAACAATGATGCACAATCAAAAGAATAAAAATCATCTATTAATCCTGGCTATTTTCGGAATGTCTGTGATTCCGTTTCTAATCGCATGGGGACTCAAAGAATATCCTCAGTTG
Organism: Candidatus Methylobacter oryzae; assembly: GCA_945861405.1. Classification (GTDB taxonomy): domain Bacteria; phylum Pseudomonadota; class Gammaproteobacteria; order Methylococcales; family Methylomonadaceae; genus Methylobacter_A; species Methylobacter_A oryzae_A. The sequence continues at coordinate 47,747 of CAMAUL010000005.1, forward strand.
TTAAACGGGCAAACCAATAATGGACAGTTAATAACGCCGCCACAGACGACCGAGCGCACAGACCTGACCGGTTTCGATCAGTTTTCGATAGATAATATGTCAGAGCTTAACGGGCACTGGCTGTTGGTTAACGTCATTCCCAATGGCGAGTGCAATGAGGCTTGTATTGAGGCCTTACATAAAACCAAACAAATACGCTTGATGTTAAGTAAGGAATTGACCCGTACGCGCCGGATAGTGCTGGTATTAAAAGAAGTGACTCCGAAAACCGCGAGCAAATGGTGGGAAGACGACCAGACCTTATTAAGAGTCAAACCCAATGACGCCATTGCCAAAAAAATTGCTGCACTCAGGCAAGGCAACATTCCTGACGGGATGCTGTTGTTAATGGATCCTCTGGGTAATTTGATGATGCAGTATGAGCCGGGTTTCGATCCTTACAATGTAAAAAGCGATCTGATGCACCTTTTGCGAATCTCACAAATCGGATAGTGGAAAATAAAATGTTTAAAAAAATAACTCTCTTTAGCGTTGTCTTAGCTTTAATAGTTATCGTAGCAGGTTCTTATGTCCGGTTATCCGGGGCGGGGTTGGGCTGCCCTGATTGGCCTGGATGCTATGGGCAGGCCATCCCATTCGACTTCGCTCAGGCCAGGATCAGCGAGCATGCCGATTTTAAGGCGCAGGCGGCCAAAGCTTTTCCGGGGCAAACGCTTGATTTAGCTAAAGCCTGGAAGGAAATGAGTCATCGTTATCTGGCGGCAACCTTAGGCGTGGCTATCTTGTTGCTGGCGCTGCTTTCGTGGCGCGAACAACAAAACCGAGTGGCAGTAATTACGGGATCATTGGGTTCGGTTATCTTGGTAGGCTTGCAGGCGGCATTAGGCATGTGGGCCGTAAAATTGCATGTGATGCCGATTGTGGTAACCGGGCATTTGTTGCTGGGCATGATGACGTTCTGGCTGCTGTTCTGGCTTTATTTGCGGGTTAAGCCAAAAAGTTCGCTGCCAACAGTACGCAGCAATAGTTTGGCGGTGTTTGCCCGTGTTGCAATGGCCGTGCTGTTTTTAGATATTGTGTTAGGCGGCTGGGTCAGCGCCAACTATGCCGCTTTAGCTTGCTCTGGTTTTCCGCAGTGCAATGATTCTTGGTGGCCTAAAGCCGATTATCAAACGGCGTTGAACTTATTTAATGGATTAAGTACCGGTTATACCGGCGTGATCGCATTCGATGCGCAGGTTGCCGCAAACTGGTTGCATCGGGTTGGTGCGCTGGTTAGTTTTGTCGTGCTGACTTTGTTGATGTTGAATGCCACCTCGGCGCATCATCCAAAACCGCTCAGACGGGCGGGTTTATGGCTGAGTGTGCTGCTGTTGGCGCAGATCGGCTCAGGGATTATCGGCATTAAGCTCGGGTCGCCGTTATGGGCGGCGATGGCTCATAATATGTTTGCCGCCTTGTTGATGTTGCCGTTGATCGCCATCAGTTTTTATAGTCGGCAGGCTTACGGCGAAGAGATGCAACCTGCCGTAGAGGTCGAGCTAAAACCGGAAGATGTCACGGAAGAGGCTTATTTAATACCTGAACCCGAGTCGCTGTACCTGCGCCTTAAAACACAGTTACAGCGTACCCGTTCCGGGCTTAGCGGAGTGCTGGCGCATATTCCTCTGGGATCAAAAGGAATAGACAAAGATTTACTGGAAGAAATTGAAGCCAGCTTGTTAATGGCTGATATAGGCGTTGATGCGACCACCACCATCATTAAGCGTCTGACTGAAAGCGTTGAGCGGCACCAGCTCAATGATGGCGAAGCTTTATCGGCCGCCTTAAAGCAGGAATTGCTGAGCATGCTACAGCCGTGCAGCCAGAACCTGCATATTCCGAAACAGGACAAGCCATTTGTTATTCTGGTCGTCGGCGTCAATGGGGCGGGTAAAACCACCACCATCGGTAAGTTGGCGAAACGGCTGCAATCGCAAGGCCATAGCGTGATGCTGGCCGCCGGGGATACGTTCAGGGCGGCGGCGGTCGAGCAATTGCAAACCTGGGGTGAGCGCAATAATATTCATGTGGTGGCCCAGCATACCGGGGCCGATTCGGCATCGGTCATTTATGACGGCGTACAATCCGCTCAGGCGAAAGGCATCGATGTGTTGATAGCCGATACCGCCGGACGATTGCATACCAAGTCCAACCTGATGGATGAGTTGAAAAAAGTAAAACGGATAATCAGCAAGCTGGATGAAACAGCGCCTCATGAAGTGCTGCTGGTGTTGGATGCCGGAACCGGACAAAATGCCTTGTCGCAGGCAAGACTGTTTAACGAAACTGTGGCGTTGACCGGCTTGGCTCTGACTAAACTTGATGGCACGGCAAAAGGCGGTATTATTTTCGCGTTGGCCAAACAGTTCGGCATCCCCATTCGCTTTATAGGGATAGGCGAAGGTATTGATGATCTGCAGGATTTTGATGCAGATGCTTTTGTAAATGCATTGTTTGTTAAAGACTAGAAAATCGTTTATAAAAATGGAACACGGATGACACGGATTAGGCGGATAATCACTGATTTAAAAGTGTGTAGCATTTTTAAAAATCCGCGTAAATCAGTCCAATCTGTGTCATCCGTGTTCTATTAATCATAATAATCAGCGTTCTATTTTGGGCTGTGGGGTAGTACAAAAAACCTATGTTAAAGTTCGATAATGTCAGTATGAGATACCCCGGAGCGGGTGATGTGTTGCGTAATGTCAGCTTTCATCTGGAGCGTGGCGAAATGGCTTTTCTGACAGGGCATTCAGGGGCAGGAAAAAGCACGTTATTGAAATTGATTGCGCTGATTGAGCGGTGCAGCCGGGGGCAGGTTTTCTTGGACGGTAAAAACCTTAATCTAGCCACGGATAGACAAGTTCCTTACATGCGCAGGAAAGTAGGTCTGATTTTTCAGGATTACAAACTGCTGCAGGACAGGACGGTTTTTGATAATGTGGCATTGCCGCTAGTGATAGCCGGTTACGGACATAATGAGGTTTCTCGAAGAGTACGGGCAGCATTGGACAAAGTCGGATTATTAACCAAAGAAAAAAAATATCCTGCGGTCTTATCCGGTGGCGAGCAGCAGCGGGTCGGTATTGCCCGTGCGGTGGTTAATAAGCCGCCGATGATTCTGGCCGATGAGCCGACCGGAAACCTTGATCCTGAACTGTCCGCTGAAATTATGCATTTGTTTGAGCAGTTCCAACAGGTCGGCGTCACTATACTGATTGCCTCACATGATATTTCATTGATTGCCCAGATGGATCATCGGATATTAAAGCTGGATCATGGTCAGCTGGTTGACGAGTTTGGCGAGTTAGCTGAGGTAAATGATGAAGCACGTTAATAAAAGGCCGGTTAGACCGGCTAAGCCGGTTAAGCAAGAGCCGCGCTGGCAAACCAAAGTTTCCGGCGGCAATTTTGTCGATAAATTTCACGCTTATCATAACCTTCACGCACATGCATTGTTTTCAAGCCTTGGAAGACTGCTAGCCTCAAGGTTCTCTTTGGTAATGACCGTCGTTGTTTTGGCGATAGCCATTTCATTAGCTACAGGCTTTTATATCCTGGTGGCAAACCTCCAACAATTGGCAGGCAATTTGGAAGCCAGCAATCAAATATCATTGTTTCTTAAAGATGATATTTCCGAGGGCAGGGCAAACAAGTTTGTAGGCAGTATCAGGCAAAATCCCAACATTCAGGATGTAAAACTGATTACCAAGGAGCAGGCGTTGGCAGAGTTTAAAGCCTACAGCGGCTTCGGCGAAGCCATAAAAGCCCTGGAAAAAAATCCGCTACCGGTTGTGATTCAGGTGTTGCCCAAAAATTCATTGAAAAACGAGCAGGCGATTAAGACGATGCTTGATGATTTTAACCGGTCGGCGGAAGTGGATTTTGCCCAGATGGATATGCAATGGGTTAAGCGCCTAAAATCCATTATGGAAGTGGCGCGGCGCGGCGTTTTCTTATTAAGCTTGTTGCTGGGCGCGGGCGTGTTGCTTATTACCGCCACCACTATACGCTTGGAATTGTATAACCGCCGAGATGAAGTGGTGATCGCCAAACTGGTGGGGGCGACCAATAGTTTCATTCAAAGGCCGTTTTTGTACAGCGGTTTCTGGATAGGCTTTTTTTCCGGCGTGACGGCATGGTTTATAGTCACCGTGATCATGCTGATTTTAAAGCAGCCGGTCGAAACGCTTTCCAGGCTATATGAGGGCGCTTTTCATGTGTTGTTTTTGGGCTTTACCGAAACAATGGCCTTGTTGCTTATCTCGTCAGTGTTGGGCGTAATGGGTTCATGGATAGTGCTACATTTTCAGCTCCAACAATTAAAACCCGAGTAGAAAAAAATTATTAGCACTCTTGTGTGCGGAGTGCTAGAATTTGAAAAAAATTCTTACATGAGGGGTTTCAATGAGTAATGCATTAGCTTTACCCGTTAATTTATCGGTCGGAACATTCGATGCCTATTTAAATGTCGTCAGGCAAATGCCTAAATTGACAGTAGAACAGGAACGCGAGTTAGCCTTAAAATTCAGGGATAACGGCGATTTGGAAGCCGCACGCGAGTTGGTGATGACCAATCTGCGCTTCGTGATTCACGTCGCCAGAGGTTACAGCGGTTATGGCTTGTCGATGCCGGATATTATCCAGGAAGGCAATGTCGGCTTGATGAAGGCTGTTAAGCGCTTTGATCCTGATGTCGGCGTACGCTTGGTTTCTTTCGCCGTGCATTGGATTAAAGCCGAAATTCACGAGTATGTGATCAAAAACTGGGGCATTGTAAAAGTTGCGACCACCAAGGCGCAACGTAAACTGTTTTTTAACCTGCGTAAATCCAAGCGGGATATAGGCTGGTTATCCAATGACGAGGCGGTGGCGATAGCCAACGATCTCGATGTCGATGTGAGTATCGTTTACGAAATGGAAAAACGTTTGGGAGGCAGGGACATGTCGTTTGATATGCCGGTCGATGAAGCGGCGGAAGAAAGCTATGTGGCTCCGGCCAGCTATCTTCATCAGCACGGTGCAGATCCTGCGGTACTGCTTGAGAATTCGGACTGGGTAGGGCATGAGCAGGATTTATTGGCCGATGCGATGGCCGATCTGGACGAACGCAGCCTGGATATTCTGTCAAGTCGCTGGCTGATGGATAAAAAAGCCACCTTGCATGAACTTGCCGAACGCTACAATGTGTCGGCTGAGAGAATCAGGCAGTTGGAACAGAATGCGATGAAAAAATTGAGAACAGCGGTTGAATTGGCTGCCTGACCCTTCGGTTGCCTCTTAACTTGGTTCATAACTTAAAGGCTTAACGACACATCGTTAAGCCTTTTTTATTGTCTTGCGGTTGATATGCAACCGTAAAACTTAAACCGGCCTGAGTATATCCAGAACCGCTTGCGCCTGTTTCGCGGTTTCAAGGCCGAGATTAGTCAGATAGCCTCCGTCATCCTGCGTGATCAAGCCTTTTTCGAATAGACGATGGGTCGCGGCAATGGTTTCCGGCGTGGCGGTTTTATGTACCTTGATTCCTTCCAGGGTGGTGGTCAGATCGTAGCGAACCAGAATGTTCAGTTCTTCTACAATATCTTGGGTATAGGGCATAGTGAATCCTCATGACACATTAATTTAAGGCAGTAGCATAATGCTATTTACCATGAAGGAGTATCTTTTTTTACGCCGTCTTCTTTCTTGCGATGATCACGCCGTCACGGGTCGGGTTGATAAATGCGTCAAATTCAGGATCATTAAAAATGAGTTCATTGTGCTCGATAATGGCTTCCGTCCAACCGGGGAAAATATCCGTATATTTATCAACCGCCACCCGGCCTCGCCACAGCACATTATCGGCAATATAAAGCCCGCCGGGGCGGATACGGTCTTTAGCCATTTGCCATATCGCCGGATAATCGCCTTTGTCGACATCGTTATAGCAGATGTCGAATAACCCCTCGGTCTGGGCAAATACCTGCTGGGCCATGCCCACCCGGAAATCGATCCGGTTCCATAAACCGGCCGCACTGAGATAGTGCTCGGCTTTTTCCAGATTCAGAAAATCGGCATCGGAGCAAATCACCCGGCCTTTTGGGCCTACGGCTTTGGCAAACCAATAGGCGGAATAACCATAGCCGCTGCCGAATTCGAACACCCGTTCGGCGTTGATCATTTTGGCCTGTGCCTCAATAAAAGCCCCTACCAAGCGGCCGATGATAGGAAAATTGTTTTTCTGCGCCAGTGCTTCCATATCGAGCAACACTGGATGCACGGTGTGCCGCAGCAAACCGTGCATATAATTTTCAATGGCTGGATTGACCGGGATTAATACGCCTGGATTTGAAACGGTTGGGGATTTTATATCGGCCATTAGCTGTTTCTCATGGATGATTGCGATGTATTGCTGGTTGCTGGTTGGAGCTGATCCCCGTTGCCTGCGTATCAGGTGAGGAGGTGGTTTATTGAATTCAAAATACTTTAAAAGATTGAGTGGACGCGTCTTATTAAAACAACTCAATTTCATTGGGGGTGTTATCTTGCGCAAGGACAGGCATGTCTTCATACAAAACAACCCTGTTTCTGCCGCTGTCTTTGGCTTGGTAAAGCGCTTTATCGGCATTATCCAGCTGTGTCGTAGGCATGGATATGCCATCGACATGCGTTAAGCCGATGCTGACAGTAACTCGACCGACAGTGGGGAAATTGTAATTGGCAACTGCTTCCCGGAAACGGTTAAAGGTAGCGATAGCCGTCTCCTGGCTGGCTAAATTTAGGATAACAACAAATTCTTCACCGCCAAAACGGAATAGGAAGTCATTGTAACGAAAGCATTTCCCCATCAGTTGACTAAAGGTCAGCAGCACCTCGTCGCCATACAAATGGCCGAAATTATCATTAACCCGTTTGAAATGGTCGATATCGAGAATGGCAATCCAGGAGCTTTTCTCCTCAGCTTTATCAATAACTTGGTAGTCGCTGTAATGCTCGCAGACTTGCAATAAACGGGCATCTAAAGATTGCCGATTAGGCAGTTTGGTTAACACGTCCCGTTCTTTGGTGTCATGCAATATCACCAGATTCCGATAGATTTCCCGCAGATTGCCCAATAACTCAAGCATATCCTGATCAAATGCGCCTTCCAGATGAATAGCGCGTTCAGGGCCGCTGCCTCCTCTTATGGAAAAAATAGCCCATGCATATAAACCGGATTCATTTGGAGTGCTGAGACTCAAGTCAACCGTATGGTCAAGTTCCGCAATTAAGGTGTTATGGTCGTCTTCATCATTTCTGGTGAAATCCAAAGGAAATCGTCTGATTAATAGTTCGCGAACAGTACCGTTTTCTCCGGGTTTTTTTCTTTCGTGGTTATAAATTTCATAAGCGGCCGCGCTATCAATCCATGGAATTTCAGCCAGAATGTCTAAAAATTTATGCGTTAATGCTTGGTAATCCTGTTGGGCGGATAACTGTATAGTCCAGGAAAAAATTTGCTGTACTGTTAGATTGAGATTCATCTGTACTCAGCCGCAATATAAAAAAGCTGTATTATGCGGCTTTTGCACGAAGAATGGGATTTTTTTCGGGAATTTGTGGGGATTAAAAAATGTCGAAAACTTAAAGGGCGTAACTATCTGTTATGCAGCGGGGAGCTTTGGCTAGTTTACGGCATGAGTTTTTATGGAGCAGCCAATAACTTACCGAGCATACTTTCTGCCTGATGCAGATAGCTTTGCCCGAACAGGTTCAGGTGATTGAGTATATGGTATAAGTTATACAGCGTTTTTCTGTTGGCATATCCCGGATCTAGGGGGTAAACAGCTTGATAAGCCTGATAAAATGCCGGGCTGAAGCCGCCGAACAACTCGGTCATCGCCAGATCGGTTTCCCGGTCGCCAAAGTAGCAGGCCGGATCGTAAATGACCGGATTGCCCTGATCGTCTGCCGCAGCATTGCCGCCCCATAAATCACCATGCACCAAAGCCGGTTGCGGCTGGTAGCCTGAAAACAACGGTTTTAAATCGGCACAGAGTCTTTCGCCCAGCGTTTGCAAGCGACCGCCATAACCGTTGGCTGCCGCCAGCGATAATTGATAGCCTAAGCGTTGCTCAGACCAGAAAGCCAACCAGTCGTCATAACAGCCATTGACTTGTGCGGTGCTGCCGATAGTGTTGTCGCGGTGCCAACCGAAATAGGGCTGTTTTTGCAGATGCAACTGCGCCAGTTGTTGGCCCAGCAACTGCTCGGAATGCGTATTCAGGTTTTTCAGGCTGATATATTCCAGTACCAAAAAGGCATGCTCGGCAGTTTTTCTGAAGGCAATAAGTTTCGGTACGCGGATGGTCTGAGTCTGTGACAAGCCTTCCAGGCCTGCGGCTTCGGCCTCAAACATCGCAACTCGTGCCGGACTGTTCAGCTTGACAAAAAAACTTCGATCTTCTGACTGCAACCGGTAAGCCGCATTAATATCGCCGCCCGATAGCGGCTGGGCCTTAAGTAACTTAAAAGACCGGTCAGTTGCCGATTCGATGCGTTGAACAATGGGCTGCCAGTTCATCTTGATACTTCGTAATTAACCAGGAGTTAGAAAAAATAGAACGCAGATGACGCTGATGAATATGATGAACGCAGATAATTCAGAAAAATCTTATTTAATCATAATTATCTGCGTCATCTGCGTTCCATTGTATTTAATGGTATTAAGTAGATTGCTTTAGTATAACTTGCCGAATAAATCCAGATGCGTCAGATACAGCCGCATATCCAACTCGAAGCGGTGATAAGACGGCTCCATGTGTTCGCACAGCTTATAAAATGCCTTGTTGTGATCTTTTTCCTTTAAATGCGCCAGCTCATGCACGACGATCATCCTTAAAAACTCCAGCGGCACATTTTTAAACAGCGAGGCCACCCGGATTTCATTTTTCGCCTTGTGCTTGCCGCCCTGCACCCTGGAGATAAAGGTGTGCAGGCCCAAGGCGTGATGCAGGTCTTTAATCTTGTCATCGTAAATCACCTTGCTAAGCGGCTGGGATTGTTTCAGCAACGCATTTTTCAGGTCAACGGTATAGGTATAAAGCGCCTTATCCGTCCTGACCGTATGGGCTGCCGGATATTTTTTCAGCAACGTCTCGCCCAGTTTGTCGTTATCGATCAGTAAACGCACTTGGCTGGTGACGTTTTCAGGGTAGCCGATCAGATATTTCAATTCAGGCATGGCTGGTTATTTGAGCGTGTTCAATATTTGCTCCAGCGGAGCCAGCGAGATCAGCGCCCGGTAAAGAATGGTTTTGTCTTCCAGCAGGCCGTAACATTCGTAGTAATAGGGCGATTCTATGGCGTGACCTATGCCGTCTTTCTTCAATTCCGGGGGGATTTGCCGGATCAGTATATACAGCGCATCGCCGGATTTGAGTTGCGCAAGGTAGCTGCGGTCGATGCTGATTTTGTGCGACATATACACCAGCGGATTGCGCTCGAAATCATGCTTTTCGATGACCGCCTTTTCCAGCAAGGCGCTGGAGATCAGGCTACACGGGAATATTTCAGGGAACACCGCCTTGTTTTTAAACGGGTCGAAAAAAGTATCCTGATCGACCAGCGACCCGCACAAAAAGTTTTTAGCATTGCTGGTGGTGATAAATTTTCGTTTCAGGAAATAACTGCTGCCTGCAATAAAAGACCGGTCTGGGTGCTGATTGAGGGCACCAAACAGCGGAACATCGGGATTGGTCAGAAACAACGCAAATTTGGATTCTTTTTTGTATCCAAACAACGCCAATGCGCCGTCTGATTTAACCGTAATCCGGTTGCTAAGCACCGTTTCAGGATCTTCAATCAGCAGCGATTTTTTTATATCGACCGATACCACCTGTCCGGGCTTGACCGCGTTAACAAATGAAAACTGGTAGTTGCTAAAACGCAGGTTTTTATCCCTGATCAGCTTGTTTTCTTTATGCAGCTTGCGATGTAGAAAAACCTTGTGCTCAAGCAACGATTCCACTTGGAAACCCAGCGCAATTGGGCCTTTGAACGGATTGCGATTGATGCGCTGCCACCTGTTTCGGTCATGAAACAAATTGAAATCGTCCGTTGCATTACGGGCAACATCAATGTGTATTTGATGAAAAACATCCGAACTGTCTGATTGTTGCATTAGCGCCTCAGCGATAGAATCTTTGGTGTGTTTTAATAACCGGCTTGATGGGAACACGGATGACACTGATTTAGACCGATTTAAACGGATTTTAAAAAACAAGGATCCAAATTCGTAATGCACTTTATAAAATATGGGTTCAGCCATATTTTATAAAGTGCTTTTTATCAGTGTTTATCAGTCAAATCCGTGTCATCCGTGTTCTATTTTAGTTATGTTATTAATCAATAAAACGTCGAGTTAAATCGCCATATTCATCGATCCGGCGGTCGCGCAGGAACGGCCATATTCGCCTGACTCGTTCAGCTTTTGTTTTATCAATCGTGCAGCACAGCAACTTGGTTTCCGAATCATTAGCGCTGGCGAGGATTTCCCCTTGCGGCCCGGCGATAAAGCTGTTGCCCCAGAAGTTAATGCCTGAGGCCAAATCCGGCGCTTGCTCAAAGCCGATACGGTTGCAGGAAATAACCGGGATGCCGTTGGCGACAGCGTGGGAGCGCTGAATGGTAATCCAGGCATCCAGCTGGCGTTGTTGTTCCTCGGGTGTGTCTTCAGGATCCCAGCCTATTGCAGTCGGGTAAATCAACAGCTCCGCACCGGCCAAAGCCATGAGTCTAGCGGCCTCAGGGTACCATTGATCCCAGCAAACCAATACGCCCAATTTGCCGATAGAGGTCTCGATAGGCTTGAATCCCAAATCGCCGGGCGTGAAATAATACTTTTCATAAAACCCCGGATCATCGGGGATGTGCATTTTCCGGTACTTACCGGCAATGCTGCCGTCCTTGTCGAAGACCACGGCGGTATTATGATAAAGCCCCGGCGCTCTTTTTTCGAAAATGGTCGAGACGATGAGGATGCCCAGTTCTTTAGCCACGTCCGACAGGATTGCAGTGGTCGGCCCAGGAATAGGCTGGGCAAGATCGAAGTTATTATAATCCTCGCTCTGGCAAAAATACGGCCCCAGATGCAGCTCAGGCAATACCACCAAATCGGCATTTGCGGCGGCGGCCTCATGGATTTTTGCTATGGAAAAATCAAGATTGGTTTGTCTGTCTTCATCGCAGGGCTGCTGGACAGCGCTAACAGTTAAGGTCGATTTCATGATGATCGTCTGGGGTGGTTTTTAATGGGCGTTATTTTACAACGATTTAAGGATGGGAAATAACAAAACTGCGTTGCATCAGGGAAAACGAGCGTTACGACGGCGCTTGAGCCGATCCAATCATCAACTTGCCAAGTTGACGGTCGTGAATGCGACTTAACAGAATCAGCGCCAACATCGCGCCAACTAGCGCATAAGCCATGTCCGATTGGGTATCCCAAATATAGCCTTGAGTACCTAAAAACGCTTCGGCGGCTTCATGGCTTAAAATCGCAACCCACCATTCAATCAGCTCGTAAAAGGCGCTGATGGCTAGACAAATACAGAGGACGAAAAAATTCAGCCATTTGATGCTTGCGACGACATGGTTCCTGAGCAGGATTTCCCTGGCGATGATGGCGGGGATAAAGCCTTGGGCAAAATGGCCGAGTTTATCGTAATTATTGCGGTCAAAATGAAATGCGTCCTTGAACCAGTCGAACAGCGGGACTTCGGCGTAGGTGTAATGTCCGCCGACCATTAATATAAGGCTGTGGATCAGGATCAGGCTATAAGCCAGATCGGTTAAGCGGAATGTACGGCGCGTTGCGATAAGCACAACAAAGGCGATCATTGAGGGCGCTGTTTCCAGCGCCCAGATCAGGTAATCTTTGGGATAGATGGCTGACCAAATCAGCGCCGAAAAAAATATCCCCAACCATGTTTTATTCATAACTTAGTCTTTACACATTGATCATTCAGGCTCTTGGCAACCGCTATGCCCCTGTTTGGTACACAGCTGGTAGGATGGGTAGAGCACCGCGAAACCCATCGCTTTAGTCATTGATTATGATGGGTTTCGGCTATGGCCTCTACCCATCCTACCAAACCGGGTAGGTTGAGTAACATATTTTCATTGCCCAATATTTTGACATCTGATGCATTCCGAGTAATTTTATTTTTTCGTTAACGCTTCTTGATACGAGCTTTCGCTAAATCCACGGATGGCGGCACCATTAATGACTGCCAACGGAATTCCGCTATAACCCGGATCAAGCGTTTTTTTGCGTGCTGCGGCATCAGGATCTTTTTCAATATCGTAGGCATTAAAGGCAATATTATTCTTGCGTAGAAAGGCGATGGCTTTTTTACAATAAGGACACCAGCTGGTGACGTAAAGATCGACTTGTGCTGCTGCGGGTTGAGTCTGTTTATCGACTGGCGTCGGCTGCGGGGATTTTACTTCAAGCTCATTACGATTTTCTATGGTGGCGGGATTGGCGGGTTTTGACCCGGAGAAATGCGATTTGCCATCGGCATCAGTCCATTTGTAGATTTCGGCCTGAGCGGGTAATGCGAATGTCAGTGCAACCAGTAGAAGTAGCGAAGAATTAATGGTCATGGTGTGAGTTCCTGCGTTTGGGTGACTGAGTTACTCGGGTTCTTGGCAACCGCTATGCCCCTGTTTGGTACAAAGCTGGTAGTTTAATTGACTTGCCCAATATTGGTAGGCTTGTTCGACATCATCCCAGCTGTCGAAAATCCCCATGATGGTTTTTCCGCCTGCCCGGCAGTCTGCCGAAGCCATCAGCAGTTTGCCGGTTTGCGAGTCGGTGATTTTTCCTTCGACACTGGCATGGCCGACGTAAGATTCGGTACCGAGTGCCATTAGTTTAAGCAGCGATACGGCGCGGGCGGTAGGGTAGAAGCCGGTATATAAATCCAGCAGCAGCGATGAAGATTCCGCATCGGTAATCGCAAATTGGACGCGTAGCGTATCGGGGCCGGAATGGGTGACCAGTGTGAAATTTTTCTTCAGGGCCTCACGCATTTTGTATTCGAAAAGCTCTTTAAATTTATGGTTCTCAGCGTGGGTGATGTCATTGAGTTCGGAGTCGGGAAGTTTGCTGATAACGACGGGCTCTAAAATGATTTTTTTATAACCGGCCCAGTTAGTGCCGTCTTTCCAGAAGCTTAATAAGGCATCGCCGTCTTCGCCATCTTTAAGCAGGGTGTAATCATCCAGGAAGTGCGAGGTTTCGACATACCGGGCCTGATAGGTTCTGGCGCAACCGACGCTAAGCAGGACAAGGGCAATGACGGCAATGCGCTTAATGGTTGTCATGTATAGGCTGGTTCCCAAGCTGGAGCTCTCATCGTTATACACAAGTATCCCAGAGTCGTCATACCGGCATGGATGCCGGTATCCAGTGCCATGGACGGTAACTTTCGAATCTCTCCATTGTTTAGAGGCACCGGAATGCTCCGAACTTTCACATCCCTGTGTCTGGATTCCGGCATCCCTGCCAGAATGACGGTATCTCGTAAGCATTTGTGTATAACGATGAGAGCTCCAGCTTGGGAACCCAGTCTTGGAAGCTCCAGCTTCCTGTCTCGCGAAGCTGGAGCTTCGTCTCCGGGATTCCCAAGCTGGAGCTTGGGAACTAGCGACTTGATTAATGGGGGGTGATAGGGTCTGCGAGGTCGGCATGGGGCTTTAAATCCTGTTCACTGCGGTGTGCGTGTTTGTGTTAATCGGGCTTTGCTCGTATATTATACGGTTGTTTAAATTGCCGGAACTATTTAATGGATACGATTAGCATTCGTGGTGCCAGAACGCATAACCTGAAAAATATCGACCTTGACCTGCCCAGGGATCAACTGATTGTGATCACCGGGCTGTCCGGTTCGGGCAAGTCATCGCTGGCTTTCGACACCATCTATGCGGAAGGCCAACGCCGTTATGTAGAATCGCTTTCTACCTATGCCCGACAGTTTTTGTCGATCATGGAAAAGCCGGATGTCGATCATATCGAAGGTTTGTCGCCAGCCATTTCCATCGAGCAAAAATCCACTTCGCACAACCCGCGTTCCACGGTCGGCACCATCACCGAAATCTACGATTATTTACGGCTGCTATATGCCCGAGCAGGGACGCCGCGCTGCCCTGAGCACCAAGCCTCGCTGGAAGCGCAAACCGTCAGCCAGATGGTCGACCATGTGCTGTCGCAGCCCCAGGATCAGCGTTGGATGCTGCTGGCTCCGGTGGTCAACGACCGCAAGGGCGAGCATATCCAGTTGCTCGACGACCTGCGCGCCCAAGGCTTTATCCGCGCCCGGATCGACGGCACGGTGTACGACTTGGACGAGCCGCCGACGCTGGATTTAAAAAAGAAACATACCATTGAAGTTATTGTAGACCGTTTTAAAATTCGCGAGGACATCGCGTTAAGGCTGTCGGAATCCTTCGAGACCGCTTTGCGCATCGCCGACGGTATTGCTATCGCTGCCTGCGTTGACGATGCGACCGAACTGATGTTTTCCGAGCGTTACGCCTGCCCACTTTGCGGCTACAGCCTGACGGAATTAGAACCGCGCATCTTCTCGTTCAATAACCCCAAAGGCGCATGCGGCAGTTGCGACGGGCTGGGTGTGCGCCAGCATTTCGATCCCGAGCTGATTATCCATAACCCCGACATCAGTTTGGCAGGCGGCGCGATTCGCGGCTGGGATCGGCGCAATGCCTATTATTACCAAATCATCTGTTCGCTAGCCAAGCACTACAACTTCGACCCGGAAGCGCCGTTCTCGGAGCTGTCCAAGGAACATCAGGCCATTATTCTTTACGGCAGCGGTCATGACGTTATTGAATTCAAGTTCATGACCGGGAACGGTTCCGCCAAAAAGAAGCGCCATAGTTTTGAGGGCATCATCGCCAATATGGATCGGCGTTACCACGAGACCGATTCGCAAATGGTGCGAGATGAATTGGCCAAATATTTGTCCAACAAGCCCTGTAGCGTTTGCGAGGGCGCAAGGCTTAATGTGTCGGCCAGAAACGTGTTCGTCGAAGATTTACCGATCCACCATCTGACCCGCTTCCCGATCCGCAAAGCACTGGAGTTCTTCTCGCAGCTTAACCTGACAGGCAAGCGCGGCGAAGTTGCGGCAAAAATCGTCAAGGAAATCCAGGAGCGGCTGGAGTTCCTGGTCAATGTCGGCCTCGATTATTTGACGCTGGATCGCAGCGCGGACACGCTGTCCGGCGGCGAAGCGCAGCGCATCCGCCTAGCCAGCCAGATCGGCGCAGGCTTGGTCGGCGTGATGTATGTGCTGGATGAGCCGTCGATAGGCCTGCATCAGCGCGACAACCAGCGTCTCTTAAACACCTTGTTCCGCCTGCGCGACCTGGGCAATACCGTGATCGTGGTCGAGCATGACGAAGATGCGATCCGCTCGGCGCAGCATATCGTCGATATAGGCCCCGGTGCCGGGGTGCATGGCGGGCAGATCGTTGCGCAAGGCACATTGGACGACATCCTTAATAATAAGGATTCGTTAACCGGCCAGTATTTGTCGGGAAAAATCGGCATCACTATCCCAAAAAAATTAACGCCGGTCGATAAGGATAAACAGATCGTCATACGCAATGCGCACGGCAACAACCTGAAAAATGTCGATATTGGGTTCCCTATCGGTCTGCTGACCTGCGTAACCGGCGTATCCGGTTCCGGCAAATCGACGCTGATCAACGATACTTTGTACTGCCACGCTGCGCGCTTAATCAACCGCGCCGGAGTCATTCCCGCGCCCTGCGATGCGATCGAAGGGCTGGAACATTTCGACAAAGTCGTCGATATAGACCAAAGTCCGATAGGCCGTACACCGCGTTCGAATCCGGCTACCTATACCGGCCTGTTCACGCCGATACGCGAATTGTTTTCGGCGACGCCGGAAGCGCGTTCGCGCGGTTATACGCCGGGCCGGTTCAGCTTCAACGTCAAAGGCGGCCGCTGCGAAGCCTGCAAAGGCGATGGCGTGATTAAAGTCGAAATGCATTTTCTGCCGGATATTTTCGTCCACTGCGATAACTGCGGCGGCAAACGTTATAACCGGGAGACGCTGGAAATACGCTACAAAGGCAAGACCATCAACCAAGTGCTGGACATGACCGTCGAGGACGCCGCCGAATTTTTCAGTCCGGTGCCGACGCTGGCGCGTAAGTTACAGACCCTGGTCGAAGTGGGCTTGAGCTACATCACTCTGGGGCAGAATGCGACGACTCTGTCCGGCGGCGAAGCGCAGCGGGTCAAACTCGCCAAAGAACTGTCCAAACGCGATACCGGCAAGACCTTGTACATCCTGGACGAGCCGACCACCGGTTTGCACTTCCACGACATCAAGCAATTGCTGAACGTGCTGCATACCCTGCGCGACCACGGCAACACCGTCATCGTGATCGAGCACAACCTGGATGTGATCAAAACCGCAGACTGGATTATCGACATGGGGCCGGAAGGCGGCGACGGGGGAGGAACGCTGGTTGCGGAAGGCACGCCGAAACAGGTTTCCGAAAATAAGGCCTCGCATACTGGGGAATATTTAAAACGATTTTTTGAGTAATACAATTTAGTAGGTTTTAAGTAATGATCAACAGATTAAATTCATTCGTTTTCGAATACATTAGATTCATTGAAATGCTCGGTGTGCTGATGCGCATTTTCAGTTTCTCTCTGGTCAGCTGGCTGGGTCCGGAAAGTCCGTTTATGTTCGTCTGGGCTTTTAATACCACAGATGCGGTGATACTTTCCTGGTGTTCGATACTCAAGAAAGACAACGCCTATACCTTGCTGAACGTGTTCTGGATTATGGTCGGCGTTGTTGGAATGGTTAGAGCTAGTCAAATCTCAGTGATTGATTTTAAATCGGCTTGGTTGCATTTAATAACGCAGGTAATGGCGTTGTTCAGTTAATCAGCATCGCACGCACAATTGAGCGAATACGCTAAACAAAGCTTGTTATAATGGACGCCATTAAATTCATCAGAAAAACCACTGGGCGAGTTAGGGTGCGCATCGCGCACCTTGTATTGAACTCGGGGCGATGCTTGGAAAATGGTGCGCGATGCGCACCCTACATTTTTAATAATTCCGGTCCAAAAGGAGAAGCGGGTTTTGACGACAACGCAAGACATTACGAGTTCGATGACTTCATCGGAAAAACGCGCCACATGGTCGTTGGCAGGCATTTACGCGTTGCGGATGCTGGGGCTGTTTATGATTTTGCCGGTGCTATCTTTATTTGCCGAACAGCTTGAAGGCTCAACGCCCGCGCTGATCGGTCTGGCGATGGGCATTTACGGCTTGCCCCAGGTGCTGTTGCAAATCCCTTTCGGCTTGTTATCGGATCGCTACGGCCGCAAAAAAATCATCATTATCGGCTTAGTGCTGTTCTTGATCGGCAGCGTGATTGCGGCGCTGTCCACGACTATTTACGGGGTTTTGGTAGGCCGGGCTTTCCAGGGCGCAGGCGCGGTTTCGGCGGTTATCATGGCCTTGGTCGCCGACTTGACCCAGGAAGTTCATCGCACCAAAGCCATGGCGATTATCGGCATCAGCATAGGCGCGTCGTTTGGCGTCGGCATCATAGCCGGGCCTGTAATTTCCGGCTTCGGCGGTGTGCAGAGTGTTTTTGCGGTCACTGCGGTGCTGACCGCGTTGGCTATTTTGGCGATTATTTTTATCGTTCCCGATCCGCAGCTTTCCAAGCTGCACAGGGATGCGGAAGTCGTTCCCGAGGAAATGATGCAGGTGTTGAAAAATGCGGATTTGTTGCGGCTGAATTACGGGATTTTTACCCTGCACATGATTTTAATGGCGATCTTCGTGGTGGTGCCTACCTTAATGAGGAGTGCGGGGCTAATCGCCGGGCGTGAATGGCAGGTTTACCTGCCGGTGTTCGTTATTTCGATGGCGTTCGCCGTGCCGTTCGTGATCCTGGCCGAAAAGAAACGCAAGATGAAGCAAGTATTCCTGGGAGCCATCGCGGTGCTGATGATTGCAGAATTGGGCTTGTCGGTAGTTCATCAAAACCTGATCGGGATTATCGGTTTCTTGTGGCTGTTTTTTTGCGGCTTTAACCTACTGGAAGCGACATTGCCGTCGTTAATATCGAAGACCGCCCCGGCGGATTTGAAGGGTACGGCGATGGGCGCTTATTCAAGCTCCCAGTTTTTGGGGCTGTTTCTGGGCGGGGTTGTCGGCGGCTGGTTTAACGGCGAGTTCGGCGTCACGGCGGTATTCTTGTTTTGCGCCGCCGCCGCATTCAGCTGGTTGCTGGTGTCCTTCTGGATGAAGCCCCCTCGCTATGTGGCAAACCTGCTGATAGCGCTGGAACAGCTTAGCGAGCCGGAGGCCAATCAATTTGTTGCCGACATGCTTAAAATCGGCGGCGTAGAGGAAATCACGCTGCATTATGAAGAGGCTTTGGCTTATTTGAAAGTCGATAACCAGCAGCTGGATAAAGACCGATTGCAAGCTTTGATCACGCAGTACGTCCACGCTTAATCTGATAGAATCCGCATAAACAATGGGAGAGAAAGATGCTTAATAAAGTGACATTGATAGGAAACCTGGGCGCAGACCCGGAAGTGCGTTATATGCCAGCGGGCGGGGCGGTTGTCAATATTACGTTGGCAACGTCTATGAGATGGAAAGACAAACAATCGGGCGAAAGAAAAGAAGCGACTGAATGGCATCGGGTGGTGTTTTTTAATCGATTGGCCGAAGTCGTGGGCGAATACTTAAAAAAGGGCAGCCAAATTTATGTTGAAGGGCGCTTACAGACCCGTAAATGGCAAGATCAGAATGGACAAGACCGCTACACCACCGAGATTGTTGCTTCAGAAATGCACATGCTGGGCAGCCGTAGCGGTGGCACCGCCGACTTTGGCGGCGACCAGTCGCAGGGCGGATATTCAGCGCCGCAATCAAGACCGGCCAGCCAGTCCCAGCAATCGGCACCGCAACACGATTCAGGTTCCATGCCTCCTGCGCCGCCAAATTATGATGACTTTGATGACGATATTCCGTTTTAGGGATGTGTTGATTCTACGCGCGGCATAAAGCAGGTAGGCCTATTTCCCCGCGTTGAAAGGAGGTTTCGAGACTCCGAGATAACGCGCAGACCATTGATAATGGCGTTGTCAGATTATTGCTGTAGCTATTGACGTATTACCATTCAGAATATGATTCGTTCATTTCGCTGTAAACACACTAAAGCCCTGTACGAAGGTGGCAATCCTCGTCTGTTTCGGGTGTTTCAAGCACAAGCCCAGCGTAAGCTGGAAATGCTTGACGCGGCTCGAAGTATTGAAGATTTGCGCGATCCTCCCGGCAACCCTAGAAAAATTGGCAGGTGACCGGGAAGGCCAGTGGAGTATCAGAGTCAATGGGCAATGGCGCGTGTGCTTTGAGTGGCGCGACAGCTATGTTTTTAATGTTGAAATTGTTGATTACCACTGAAGGGGGAGTCATGATAGAAAATCGTATGCGACCTATCCATCCGGGCGAAATCCTACGGGAAGAGTTTTTAGCTCCGCTGGGCATGAGTGTTAATGCTTTGGCCGTCGCCTTGCATGTCCCTGTCACCAGGATGCATGAAATTGTAAAAGAGCGGCGTGCTGTCACGCCTGATACAGCGTTACGCTTGGCGCGCTATTTTGGCGCATCCGCTGAATTTTGGCTTAATTTGCAAACAGCTTATGAGTTGCGCGTAGCTAAGCAACAAGTGTTATCGGTTATTGAGCGAGAAGTGCACCCACGGGTGGCGGCTTAAAGCTGAAAGGAGGTTTCGCGCCAGAGACTGTGAAAGTATTCTCTAAATCAAGTCTTAGATTCAACTCATAAGTGCAATCGCCACAGATCGGAAAAGAAAAAGGTTAGCTGATATAGTTTCACGCTTTTTTCAATCCGACCAAAGACGAGAAAGCGCGTGAGAAACTATAAACAGCTAAGCCCGGTACAAAGATACCAGATT
>CAMAUL010000006.1 GCA_945861405.1 Candidatus Methylobacter oryzae
TACCTGAAAAACGTTTTTTGCAATATCTAAACCGATTGTCGTAATATTCATGGCGGATTCCTCTTCTTCATTTAAGTGGTTGTTACTTTCTTCCACTTTGGCACATCGCGATGCCGTTGGGAAGAGGAGGAGTCCATACCATTAACCTACGAATTTAATCAAGAAAGTAGCGGTTATTTCACTCGCTCAATATGAATCATGGTCGCCCGTAAAGAAGCCAGCACGTCGATAAACAAGCAAACCATTGAGCTGAAAATAAATAACACGCTGCACACGACAAACAAGATCAAAACTTCAGCGTTGATTTGATCGCTAAACCGCAATGCTATTGAACCCAGCATAAACACGCCGCTGCTTATCGCGCTGCATAACAACAGGCCGAAACTCCACTTGAGCACGTGGCATCGGTACACCATGGTGTTGAGTTCTATTTCCAGTTTTTCAGCTTCTTTACTGGTTTTCAGTTCGTTGTAAATGTCTCTGACCCGGCCGATGGCATGGGTATAACGGGCATTCAAGGTCAGCACGAAAATGCCGATGCTGGAAAATAAAACCAGCGAGCTGGATACCAGTTCAACGATGCCATCCAGTTTGGATAGCATCAACCCTCCTGTCCGTCGATTCTGGCGCTGGCTAGTATCGGCGCATAAACAAACACGAATAACGAGAATGCCGCCAGCCAGAATAGCGTCGAGACATAGATCAAGTTTTCGTACCAGCCCGGCATCGCTATCGGCAATAAAACCCGGAATAAGGCGGCGACATTAATCAATGCAAACGCGATAGCTATTGTGTTGGACGCTTTCATCGCCCGACCGGTGTGCCCCAGCGATACCCTCGCCATCATGCCCAGGGTTAACACGCCGATGCCTCCCAGCGTAAAGGCATGCAGCGCCAGTGACGGCAGCACCACCGAATAGGCCGACAATGCGGTCAACAAGAATCCCAGAATAATCCAGCCGTAACCGGCATAAAGCACCCACAACAACGGTATGTATAGGACGCGCTTTACATACCAGCCGGATAGTCTGGCGATGTTGACGGCAGCGGCAATAATCGCCGCCAAGGCCAGCAAGGTTCCTGAAATGCCGAACAGTTGCAGCGCAAATACGATGACGGCTGACGCTACCGACAGCTGATCCAGCAGCGGGTTTTTTATGATCAGCGTTCCCGGTATGCCGCGTTCGGTAAAGAAAGGAAACACGCGCCCGGCGATGATCAAAATCAGGATGATGATCGTCGCAACGACCAGCTGGATTCCGTTTGCTGCGGTGTTAGTCTGCAAGCCCAGCATTTGAGCATGGATCAAACCGTTGCCTATAGCCAACAGCAACAACAGCCCGATAAAAAATAGATTCCGGTATTGTCTGGCTTCAATGATCGGCTTGCTGACTTGATAGGCCAGGGTGGGCAGAAAGGAAAAATCCACCAGTGCGATTAAGGCGTCAGACAGTTCGTCGGCATAAAACGGCAGGATGCGGCCATAGAGCCATAGCAGGCACAGGCTTGCCAACGGGTCGCCGGTGATGGTTTGCTTGCCCGTCCAGTTTTTAACCGCCGTCAATAAAAACCCTGCAATGACAGCTACGGCATAACCCAACAGCATTTCGTGCGCATGCCAGTAGCTATCAGTGAAATAATGTTCCGTTGTTAAGCTGCCGTTGAACAGGGTATTCCAAAACAGGATCAGGATCAGCGCCGCGAGTCCTGCCAACGCGAAAAAGGCTCTAAAGCCCAGAGCGAAAAGGGGATAGTCAAAAATGGGGGGTGATTTCATTGCATTTCCCGGATGATTCGTTTTATTTTGCCCAGCACTTGCTGTTGCTGGTCTGGCGACAGTTTGGCAAAGTCCTGTTCGAGTTCGCTCAAGCTATAAACAGGCTCACCGGTTGCGTTGCCGGACAAGCTAAGGCCGCAATCGGCAACGACGTGTTTAACGGGGTCGGCAGCGTTTTCTAACGGCATTGCGGCGGACAGAACCGTGCGTATCATGGTGTTGACGCGAATAAATATGGACTGCCCAGTCAACAGGTCATCGACAATGCGCTTGGCCTGATCTTCGGTATAGCCTCTACGCTTGGTGTCTTTAAAGGTTTTCATTTGCAGCGTAACGGGGGGATTCTTGTCGATTTGGTATTCAAAACCAAAGGCGCTGCCTTGCGAGGCAATCAAGCTGTCGGCGTCAACAGCCACATGCAAGGTATTGTCCTTGCAGACGACTTCCAGCCTGATGTTGTCATAAAGACCGCGAGGCGGCAGCGGCGACAACGCAAAGCTATAGCTTCGATTTGTTAAGCGGTCGTTTTCCTGGTGATAGCTCCAGGTATTGTCGGCGGATACGGATAAGGGGCATAAAATCAGCAGCGTCAACAGGAGTCGTTGGATGGCTTGGTTAAATGCTAAAAGACGGTTATGTTTCATGTTGGTGTCCCCAGATCCAAGTGTCCTATCATTCCATTAACTTGAAGAAGCTTTTCGGCGCGCCGCATATCGGGCAATCCCAGCTGTCGGGAATATCCATCCAGCGGGTTCCCGGTGCAATGCCGCTGTCAGGATCACCTTTGGCTTCGTCATAAATATGCTCACATTCCAAACAGTGGTATTTTTTAAAGTCCGACATAGGGCGCCTTATTAAAATAATTGAAAGGGTAGTCTACGCGTATTGGAAGCAAGCCGCACGGTTAACCTTTGCCGCGCGTACGGGTTCTAGGGTTGGTGCTGGTAGGTGATTTGTCCTTGGAAATTTCCAGCGTCTCAAAGCGTTTTTCAATAAATTGAATGATTAAATCGGCAATATCCTTGCCGCTAGCGGCCTCGATGCCTTGTAGTCCGGGCGATGAATTTACTTCCATAATCACCGGGCCGTGATTGGATCGCAGCATATCGACGCCGCACACATTCAGACCCATGATTTTTGCGGCTCGCACGGCGGTAGAGCGCTCTTCGGGCGTCAACCGCACTAAAGCCGCAGAACCGCCACGGTGTAAATTCGAACGAAACTCGCCTGTATTTGCTTGTCGCTTCATCGCGGCGACGACTTTGCCATCCACCACAAAGCAACGAATGTCACTGCCGCCTGCTTCCTTGATAAACTCCTGCACCATGATGTTGGCTTTGAGTCCCATGAAAGCCTGAATAACGCTTTCTGCGGCATTATGGGTCTCAGCCAAAACTACGCCGATGCCTTGCGTGCCTTCCAGCAGTTTGATTACCAGCGGCGCGCCGCCGACTTGGGCGATTAAATCTTCAATATCGTCAGGGTTATTGGCAAAGCCGGTGACCGGCAGGCCGATGCCTTTCCTGGCCAGTAACTGGGTCGATCTTAATTTATCGCGCGACCGCGAGATGGCTACCGACTCGTTCAACGGAAACACATTCATCATTTCGAATTGTCTGAGTACCGCAGTCCCGTAGAACGTGACTGAAGCGCCGATCCGGGGAATAACGGCATCGAAGCCCGTCAAGTCTTCGCCCCGATAATGAATGGACGGATTATGCGAGGTAATATTCATATAGCAACGCAATACATCCAAAACCCGTACCTTATGTCCCCTGGCTTCTGCGGCTTTAACCAGCCGAGAGGTCGAATACAGTTTGGGGTTACGGGACAAAATAGCAATTTTCATAAAAAGGTAAAGTTCTCGATTTATTTAGTAAGGTAAAGACATATTTTGACACGAAATAAGGCTGGATGCTTTAGAAATAGGGGCGGGTAGGGCGGTCGAGTTAAAACCGCTTTAAAAACAGGATGGTAATTGGCTAAGTCGCGGCGTCTTTGGTATTCAGACTACCATGCAGGAACAAGTCAATAGCCCGTCGCACCCAGACATCGATTTCCGCTTCATCGGGCGTTGGTTCCAAACCGAGTTGCAGTTTTTGAAACCGTTCACTGCGTAATGCGCTCAAGAATTGGTCGGCGAGAAAATGCGGATCCATGGCGGCAAAATAGCCCGCTTGCTGCTGCCGGGCGAAAAATTGAGTGAGGTGATCAAGGGTGCGCTGCGGCCCTTGTTCATAGAATTGGGTGGCGAGGTCAGGGAAGCGTAACGACTCGCCGATCAGTATGGCGCGTATGCGCACCACGTCCGGCCGTGTGATGCTGTGCAGGAATTGTTTGGCAAAAGAAGCTAGCGCTTCCTCTGGAGAACGCTCCAGAACGTGTTCTTCCGACAGGCTGGTGACGAATTGGTCGCTGCAACGTCGTATCACCGCGCCGAATAGTCCGGCCTTACCGCCGAACTGGCTATAGATGGTTCGCATAGACACCCGCGCTTCCTTGGCGATGGTTTCCAGACTGAGGTTTCCGTAACCGTATTCAAGAAAAAGGCTGATGGCGGTGTCCAGTAATCGATCTCGGCTTAGAAGTTCCTCTCCTTTACGAGGACGCCCGCATTTAATCATGGTGTAGTGCTCATAAAATTAATTGACTCAAACTGTATCATATCTTAAATTAAATGATAATATGTCTTACCATTTATTGCTATTAAAGATTCAGGGTGTAAAAAGGATGAAAACAGAAACGTCTATATCGGTAGTCATCCATCGCTCAAGCCCGTCTGGGAGATCAATGCAACGCACACGAAACGGCCTGCTGGTCGCCACCATTCTGATAGCGATGATCGGCTGCGGAAATCATAACGATTCGGGTTCTAAACAGGCCCCGTTGCCCAATGTCAAAATCGCACAGCCGCTGTCGCAAGAAGTGACCGAATGGGATGAATACACCGGGCGCATCGAGGCGGTCAACTCAGTCGATGTCCGTGCACGGGTCAGCGGCTATCTGGAGAAAGTGAATTTCAAGGCTGGCGACAAGGTCAGCAAAGGCGATCTGTTATTTCAGATCGATCCGAAACCCTACACTGCGCAATTAAACTATGCCCAAGCTGAATTGGAGCGCGCCAAATCCAAGCACGAATTGGCAAAAAACGACCTGTCACGCGCCGAGCGTTTGTTTCATGCCAAAGCCATCTCCGAAGAAGAGTATGATGCCCGCAGCAAGGGGCTGAGAGAGGCTGCTGCGGCAATTCAGTCTGCGGAAGCCAATGCTTACACGGCGAGGTTGAATTTAGAGTACACCCAAGTGCGCTCCCCGATAGACGGCCGGATTGGACGTGAGTTAATCACTGTCGGCAATGTGGTCAATGGAGGCGGAGGCGATGCGACCTTACTGACCTTCATCGTCTCCACCGACCCTGTTTATGTTTACGTAGATGCGGACGAACGCTCGGTACTGAAATACCGCCGACAGGCTAAAAAAGGCGGTCGCGGCAGTCTAGGCGATGAACAGACCCCGGTAGAGTTGGCCGTGGCGGATGAGGTTGGTTTTCCGCACCAAGGCCATCTCGACTATATAGCGCCGCGTGAAGATGCAGCCACCGGCACCTTGTCGTTGCGGGGAGTGTTCGCCAACCCGGACGAATTGTTAAGCCCCGGTTTTTTTGCCCGAATGCGGATACGCCAAAGCGCGCCGTATCCAGCAATTTTACTTCCCGACCGGGCCATCGGCACGGATCAGGCACAGCGCTTCGTGTGGGTAGTGAATCAGGAAAACCAGGTGGAATATCGTAAGGTGGAGCTAGGTGCGCATATCGGCCAGTCCCGTGTGATCACCCAAGGTTTGAAGTCTGAAGAATGGGCGGTCATCGAAGGCATTCAGAAGCTTAAGCCGGGCATCAAGGTGAATCCGGAACGTATCACGCTGACAGTGCAGGAGAAATTGTAAAAAACATTTTTCAGTACAAAGTTCAAATAGAACACGGATGACACGGAATTAAACGGATAGGCACTGATTTAAAATTTAGCTTTTTAATAATCCGTGTAAATCTGTCCAATCCGTGTCGCCTAAAGCGCCTACTGTTGGCATCCGTGTTCTATTTATTGGCTTACTTCACATAACGCTTTCACAGCCATTAAAATGGCGAGCAATAGACCATGAACCGATTCACCCATTTTTTCATCGACCGGCCGATTTTCGCATCGGTATTGTCCATCGTGATTGTGCTGGTCGGCAGCCTTGCGCTGATCGGCCTGCCGGTTGCCCAATATCCCGAGATTGCGCCGCCCACCGTGTTGGTGAGTGCGGTCTACCCCGGAGCCAACGCCAAGGTGGTGGCCGAAACCGTAGCGACGCCTATCGAGCAGGAAGTGAACGGCATCGAGGATATGTTGTACATGACCTCGCAGTCCACCAATAGCGGCAACATGGCGCTGACCATTACCTTCAAGCCGGGAACCAATCTGGACAAAGCGCAGGTGCAGGTGCAAAACCGCGTGGCGCTGGCCGAACCCAAGCTGCCCCAGGAAGTGGCCAGGCAAGGCCTCAGTGTTAAAAAACGCAGCCCAGACCTGAGTCTGGTCGTCAACCTGATCTCCCCGGACAAACGCTACGACAGCGTATATCTGAGTAATTACGCGCTGCTGCAACTCAAAGACGCTCTGGCGCGGCTGCCTGGAGTCGGCGATATTGCGATTTTCGGCGCACGCGACTACAGCATGCGCCTGTGGCTGAACCCGGAGAAAATTGCCGCCCGCAACCTGACCGCCAGCGACGTGGTCAGCGCCATCCGTGAACAAAACGTCCAGGTCGCGGCGGGCGTGGTCGGCCAGCAGCCTGCAAAGCAAAGCGCCGATTTTCAGTACACGGTCAGCACATCGGGACGGTTGATGGAGGCCGAGCAGTTCGCCGAAATCGTGATTAAACAGGGCAAAGACGGACAGGTGACCCGCCTGAAGGACGTGGCTAGGATCGAACTGGGAGCCAAGGATTATAATTCGGGGCTGCTGCTGGACGGCGAACCCAGCGTGGGGCTTGCCATTTTCCAGTTGCCGGGTTCCAACGCGCTGGAAACCAGAAAAGCGGTGTTGGACACCATGGAGAAGCTTAAGCCGCGCTTCCCCCAGGGACTGGATTACACGCTGATCTACGACACCGTGGTATTCGTGCAGCAGTCCATCGACGCAGTGCTCAAAACCTTGCTCGAGGCCATCCTGCTGGTGGTGCTGGTGGTGGTGATATTTTTGCAGAACTGGCGCGCCACCATCATCCCGCTGCTTGCCGTGCCGGTCTCATTGATCGGCACTTTCGCGGTGATGTCGGCTATGGGTTTGTCGCTGAACACTTTGTCGTTGTTCGGTCTGGTGCTGGCTATCGGTATCGTCGTCGATGACGCCATCGTGGTGGTGGAAAATGTGGAGCGCCATATTGCCTTAGGCTTGACGGCAAGGGATGCGACCCGCAAAGCCATGGGAGAGGTCGTCGGCCCTATTATTGCCACGGCGCTGGTTCTGGTCGCCGTATTTGTGCCTACCGCTTTCATCACCGGCGTTTCGGGCGCTTTTTACAAACAGTTTGCGTTGACCATCGCAGTGTCCACGGTGATTTCGGCGTTCAATTCGTTGACCTTAAGTCCGGCCCTGTGCGCGCTGCTGCTGGATCGGGCGCATGGCGACAAAGACTGGTTTACGCGGCTGTTCGACCGGCTGTTCGGCTGGTTCTTCGTCCGTTTCAACCGTTTTTTCGACTCGTTCAGCGCAGGCTACGCACGTCTGGTCGGCAGGCTGATTCGGATGACGGTAGTCGTGTTAGTGCTCTATGCGGGACTCAATGGACTCAATTTGCTGGCTTTTGAAAAAGTGCCGACCGGCTTCATTCCCCAGCAGGATCAAGGTTACCTGATTCTGCATGTGCAGTTGCCCGATGCGGCCTCGCTGGCCCGTACCCAGGAAGTGGTTCAGCAGGCTACCCGTATTATCCTGAAAACGGAAGGGGTCAAGCATGTCATCGCCTATGCCGGTTATTCGTTTTTGGCCGGCTCCAATCAATCCAATGTCGCAACGATGTTCGCCAGACTGGAGCCTTTCGAGCAACGCGCAGGCCACCCTGAACTTCACTCCGACGCAGTGGTCAAGAGACTCCAACAGAATCTTGCCCAAGTCGAGGGGGCTTATATTGCCGCATTTCCGCCGCCTCCGATTCGGGGCATGAGCGTGGTTGGCGGTTTCAAACTGCAAGTTCAGGATCGCTCCAATGCCGGTATCGACGCGCTGCAAAGCACTGTCAACGAGCTGATCGCCAAGGGCAATCAACAACCGGGCTTGGCTGGGCTGTTTACGACCTTCCGCGCCGGAGTGCCGCAACTGTTCCTGGACGTGGATCGTACCCGAGTCAAGTCTATGGATGTGCCGTTGAAAGAGGTGTTTGACACCTTGCAGATTTACCTGGGTTCGCTTTATGTCAATGACTTCAACAGTTTCGGGCGAACCTACCAAGTGGTGGCGCAAGCCGATTCGGAATTTCGGATGAAACCGTCGGACATCGCCGAGTTAAAGACGCGCAACCTGCAAGGAGGCATGGTGCCGCTCGGGTCGCTGATGTCGGTTAAAGAAATTACCGGCCCTGATAAAATCACTCACTACAACATGTATCCTGCGGCTGAAATTAACGGCAGTACCTTACCCGGAATCAGCACCGGCGATGCGATAACTACCATGAACAAGCTGATGAACGCAGAGCTGCCGCCCGGGTTCGACTTCGAATGGACTGAACTCAGCCTGCAACAGATCTTGGCGGGTAACGTCGCGCTGCTGGTTTTTCCGCTGAGCGTGATCTTCGTGTTTTTGGCTCTGGCGGCCCAATATGAAAGCTGGTCGTTGCCGTTTGCGGTGATCCTGATTGTGCCGATGTGTATTCTGTGTTCCTTGGCAGGCGTGTGGCTGCGCGGCATGGACAATAATATCTTCACCCAGGTTGGATTCATCGTATTGGTGGGATTGGCCAGCAAGAACGCGATTCTGATCGTGGAATTCGCCAAGCGGCGTCAAGAAGACGGGCTAAACCGTTTCGATGCGGCCGTGGAGGCGGCGCGGATCCGATTGAGGCCCATTTTGATGACCTCATTCGCTTTCATCATGGGCGTGTTTCCGCTGGTCATAGCCCAAGGCGCGGGAGCCGAATCCAGGCGGTTGCTGGGTACTGCGGTGTTTAGCGGCATGCTGGGCGTGACCTTCTTCGGACTGCTGCTGACACCGATTTTCTACGTGATTGCGCAGGCCTTGGCACAACGCTGGGAATCTTCTCGGCACAAGTTGCCTAATGCTTCTTCCACTCACGATTTATGAAAAGACTATGTCAATTGGAGTGCAAGCTTTGCTTGCATTTGCAGGCGAAGCCTGCACTCCAGTCTCACTATTTAACGATGACAGATTCTATGGAAAAGATGCACTCGGCAAAGCTTCGCCTCCTCATGCTGCAACTTAAGCTTATGCTTGAACGAGGCAGGGTTTCAATCCTGGCCTTATTCTGCGCCACTGTACTAAGCGCCTGCGCAGTAGGCCCCGATTACCAGACCCCGACTACCGATGCCGGTCAAGCTTTCGCCAATGCCGTTCAACCGGAATTTTCAACGCAGAGTGTCGACGTAGCATGGTGGAAACTGTTTGAAGACCAAGAGCTAAATCAGCTGGTTGATCAAACAGTGCAGCATAACCGCAACCTTCAGGCCGCACGGGCTAATCTTCGCGAGGCGCGGGCTTTGTACCTCGATGCAGGCTTGAATATGCTGCCTACGGTGACCTCACATGCCAATGAAACGCAGCGCCGCTGCCTTAAACAACCTGTCTTACGCACCGCGTGAGCTGAAAATTTATAGCACCGGTTTCGATGCATTTTGGGAGCTTGACCTTTTCGGGCGAGTACGTCGCAACCTGGAGGCGAGCAGCGATGAAGTCGATGCGCAGGAAGCCAATCTTCGGGATCTTGGCGTTAGCCTGATTGCAGAAACAGCCAGAAATTATTTCGAATTGCGCGGCCTGCAAAATCAGCTGGCAACGGCGAAAAAGAATGCCGAAAACCAGGCCAAAACGCTGGAAATAACCAAGGTCAGGCTAGAAGGCGGGCGTGGCACCGAACTCGATACCTCGAGGGCAATAGCCCAGCTCGATACCACCCTGTCTACCATTCCCCCTCTGGACAACGCCATCCACCAAGCTATTCATCGCCTTGGCGTACTCACCGGCCAGCTTCCCGGCGCTTTGACTGAGAAATTATCGCAGCCCGCGCCGCTGCCCAAACTGCCCAAGACCATCAATATCGGTCAACCGGCTGAACTATTGCGCCGCCGCCCCGATATTCGTATTGCCGAGCGGGCGCTGGCAGCGGCTACCGCCCGCATCGGTGTGGCTACCGCCGATCTGTTCCCGAAGGTAACATTTGTAGGCACTATCTCGCTGGAAGCCAAAACTTTTACGGGATTGGGTGCTGCCAGTTCAGACGCCTATTCCTTGGGGCCGAAGATCACTTGGGCGGCACTGGATTTAGGTCGCGTCTATGCCAGAATTAAAGCTGCCGATGCCCGTGCCGAGGCCAGTTTGGCGCAGTACGAGCAGACGGTGCTGAGCGCCTTGGAAGAAACCGAAAACGCGCTGGTCAATTACAACCGGGAGCGAAATAGGCGCGATTTATTAACCTCGGCAGCCAAGTCCAGCGAAAGAGCCCATGAGTTGGCGCATCTGCGTTTTGCCGAAGGTGTCAGCGACTTTCTGACCGTACTGGATGCCGAATCGCGCCTGCTGCAAGACCAGGATCGCTTGGCTCAAAGCCAAACCGCCTCGGCGACGGCACTGGCTGCGTTATACAAGGCATTGGGCGGAGGCTGGGAGTCGAACAGCGAGTTGAACAAAACAGATTAAAATATAAGCGTGGGTTACATCTTTTCGTTACCCAACATTTTTGGCGTCCGATGATGCGGCGACCGGAATCCGTTGCAACATAATGCATATGGATGGTGGATACAAGTGATTTGATTTGAGTTTTGCAGATGTCTTGTGTGGTGAATATAAATTCACGTCGATTGGCCCTTTTTCGGTAAAATAAAACCTCTTAACCAATGGAGAGGCTCAAGCCATGATCGAATTACCGTCACCTACCGAAACCCGCATTATTCAAGCGGCTCGCGACTCCGGTTTAAGCATTGCCACTTTTCTTGACCGATTACTTGAACAATATCAATTTGATCGGCAGGAAATAGATCAAGCCGAAGCCGCGCTAAAAGAAGAAGGGGGCATATCCCTTGAATCTTTCCGGGCGCAACATGGCATATAGCGTCATCATCAAGCCCAGTGCCAATAAAGCATTATTAAAATTACCGCGTAACATTCAAACCCGCATTGTCAATGTGCTTCAACAATTGGCCGATAATCCAAGGCCGCCCGGGGTTTTGAAATTGCAATCGTCATTTGATCTTTACCGGATACGTGTAGGCGACTACCGTATTGTTTATTCCATTGAAGACCAACAGATTCAGGTACTTGTTGCTACTATCGGTCACCGTAAAGACATTTACGATTCTCTTTAATTGGCAGTGGGGTAGGGTGGGCAACATTTTGGCGTTTGATGGTGAGAAACCGAAATCCGTTACCATATTGTGTATATGAATGTTGGGCGTAAACGAGGGTGTTCAATCTACAGAGCTTGTTTTCCAAGTGCCGTAGGCTGGGTAGGGCAACGCGAAACCCAGATTTGATGCGAACAACGCTGGGTTTCATTGCATTCTACCCAGCCTACTGCACTTGTGTATAAAGACGAGAGCTGGAGCTTGGGAACCAGTAAATCATCGCCTAAAACCTAATCGACGCCGTCAGCCTCAACATACGCGGTTCCACCGGATGCTTGAGTATGCCATCCACACCACCAGCAGCTTCACCCTGCAAACGCGAAGTATAAGCATAAGCGGTGTCATTACTCTTGGAACCCAGCACATTGAATAGATCAAGCTCAAACTTTAAGTCCTTATGCTCATAACCAAGCCCCCAGTTAACCAGCGTCGTATTACCAGCGGTCAGGTTGCCGCTGTCATTCAGCGGAATATCGCCGAAATGGCGCAAGCGTAAGGTAGTAAAGGTGTGAAAGGGCAGTTGCACCACCGCCCCGGCGCTGATTACGCGGCCTACCGAATTGGGGATGTGGTTGGTCTCGCGCGGTACGCCGACATACTGCGCTTTTGAAAAAGACAGGTCGGCATCCAGGGTCAGGCTGTCATTGACTTGGTAGGTATTGCTCCACTCCACGCCGTGCCGTTCGCTACGTCCGCTGGGTTCGGTGCTGCTGGCATCGCCGACGAAAATAAGTTCTGAATTCATCTGCATCCACCACAGCGCCACAGTGGAATTCAAGCCCGGAATAAACTGATTGCGCAGCCCGATTTCACCGCCGCGCGACCGCACCAACGGCGAGACCGAATTGGCTGGATCACCGCTGACCGGGTTAACCTGCAAGGTAGCGCCGCGCGCGTCGTTGGAGTGGTGGCCGTAACCCAGATTAACAAATACTTCGTTATCAACCCAAGGGCCGAAAATCAGGCTGAGTTTGGGGCTGAGCAAGGATGCGTTGCGTTGACCTGAATTGGCCGCGAGTGTCCGGCTGCTGACATTAATATCCAAAAAATCGGCGCGTAGCCCGGAAATGCTGCGGAATTTTTCCAGCCACTGAACCTGGTTTTTCAGGTAGACCGCGACGCTGGTTTCGCTAATGTCATCCTGGCGCACGGTCTGGAAAATCCGCCGTTGTTCAGTGCGGTTTAACGCGGCTCCGATGACCTCGTCATGGCGGATTTGCAGGCCTAAGCTGTTATCGACATCCAGTCCGAACCATTTGGCAAACCAGGTTTGTTCGCCGTTGCCGCCGGTGACCACGCGGCGCTCGGTTTGATGTACTTGGTCGCCCTGCACGGGATTGTCAAGGAAGCCGGTAGGGTTGGAATAAAGGTTGAGGTCGTAATAGACAAGGTAGGCATTAAAGTCGTTTTTGTAGCCGTCGCCCCGGCTCCAGAGGTTGCTCGACAAGCTGTAACGATTGCTGTCGCCGCCATCGGATCTATCCATGCTGCCGTATAAATCAAGCGTACCGCTATCGATAGCCCGCGCCGGAATCTGGTTGGTCGCGTTCCAGCTGGAGTGATAGGCTTTGGCGTTGACCGACAAGCCCCAGTCTTTGTTGTCCACGGTGTAGCGCAGCATGCCGTTGTACTTGCCCAAGTCTTCCGGCTGTTGCCATACGCCGTTATAAGCATTGAATTCGCCAGCCGCCAGTAAATTGCCGGAACCGATATTTTTGGAATCGGCCAGTAGCGCCCGGTAATAGCCGAACTCGCCGCCGGTAAATTTGAGCAGTCCCTTGGGCAACACCGGCATGGTGTGCATACGCGCATAACCGGCGGAAGAAAAATCCCCTGCATCGGCGTAATAAGGCCCTTTGCCGTAGTCGATATTGTCGACCAGTTCGGGGATTACGCTGTTCAAATCCAGATAGCCTTGCCCGTGCGCATGGCTGGGCATGTTCATCGGCACGCCATCCACCATCACCGAAAAGTCGGTGCCGTGATCCAGGTTAAAGCCGCGCAAATAAAACTGGTTGGCCTTGCCCGAGCCGCTGTGCTGGGTTGCCAGCGCGCCGGGCACCATTTCGACCAGTTCACCGGGTCTAGCCAAGGGCCGAAAGCTAAGCTCCGCTTGTCCTGCCACGCCTTGCGATGCCGATGCCGCCACGCCCAACAAATCAGTGGCCCGGCCTTTGACCTCCATCGTGTCCAGCGTAACGGTTTTCGTTTTATCGGTGGATAAAGCTTGCGAGGGTTGTGCCTGGATAAATCCGGCGATGATTAATGAGCTGAAGATAAATTTTTGCATGAGTGTCCTCGTTGCGCCGCCCGCGCATGGAAAGTTGTTTTCACAACAGAGGACAAAGAAAGCGAGAGATGACGGGAGTTGGACTGTCACTTTCGCAGACAGCCCTCCGCTGTACCGAATTAAACTCTCGGGCCGGTCTCCGGGCTTATAAGTGGCGTTAGCCTGAATCATCGCCTTCCCATGCGTGAACACAGTGGCATCTCGATGAAACTTTACTTATATACCGTTGCGGGGGCAGCGTCGGATTTGGCCTAAACCTTACCGACTTCCCGTTTAACCATTGGGTCTGAAAAACCCTCTGGAACCTGAAAGCTGTGAGGATTATAAAGGGTAGGGGGATAAAGCAACAAGCTGGATTGGGTTTTGTGGAATTAGTTTTTTGTATTTCAGTATGCCATAGCGTACGATAATGTTTATCTAACTCAGGAGCACTAAAATGCAGACACTCAGCGCAAGTGAGGCACGGGCGAATCTTTACCGGCTCATTGATGATGCCGCTACATCCCACGAACCACTCGTTATTACCGGCAAACGCAACAATGCGGTTCTTATTGCGGAAGAAGATTGGTCTGCAATCCAGGAAACTTTATATCTGTTGTCCATTCCCGGTATGCGCGAGTCCATACGTGACGGCATGAATACCCCTGTTAGCGAATGCGAGACGGTGCTTGATTGGTGAGTTGGCTGTTAATCTATACAGCACAAGCCAAGAAGGACGCGAAAAAATTGGCTCATGCAGGTTTAAAAGAAAATGCGCTTGCCTTGCTCAAACTGATCGAAACTAATCCCTATCAAAATCCGCCTCCATACGAAAAGCTTATTGGCGATCTTTCGGGCGCTTATTCGAGGCGTATCAACATTCAGCACCGATTAGTCTATGAGGTGCTTAGCGATCAACAGTCGGTCAAAGTGCTGAAAATGTGGTCGCATTATGAATAATGTGTAGACTTATCTTTGGCGATTATCCGGCGCGGAACGCTTCACCACATCCCAGACTGAACGCAGATTGGATTCAGGCTCATGCAAAAGCCAAGTGATCACGATTTCTTCAATGGCCGCAACAATGCACATTACGGCAGCCACCTGGAACGGCCAGGGCGGGCCGCCCAGAAACAGCACATACAAGGTTAAGCCCATTGCGGCAGCGGCGATTTTTACCCCCCAGGTGTGGTAGCTGGTAAAACGCCCGAATTTGAGCATACCTGCCAGGGCAGGCAGCAGGCAACTGGCGATAATCAGGCCGACATAAAGCAGCTCCCGGCCCATTATATCAGGCCATAACCACCAACAACACAGTGCAATGGTCAGGTAAGTAATAACGTCTGCCCAGCTGTCGAGGGTGGCGCCAAACTGGGTAACTTGTCCGGTCAGGCGGGCGGCCAGGCCATCAAGCAAATCGGAAGCAAAGGTAATAGCAAGCAGCCCCATAAAGGCGATGGGGTAGTCATGCCATGCCATCCACAGCAAAACAGGCGCTGCGACAAAGCGGAACCCGGTCAGCAGGTTGGGCAATGTCAGTTTGGACTGTGCGTCATTCATAAGGTAAACGTGGCGGTCAATGGCGCATGGTCTGACAGTGCATGCCATGGTGCATAAGTCAGCCGTTCGCAGGATACCGGTGTTAATCCGCGATAATAAATGCGATCCATCGGCAAGAACGGCAGCCAGGACGGAAAGCTTCGCGCATAGCGGCCATGCGTCTCGCGGAAAATCTCCTGCAAGCCCAGATGGTCATGGAACAGGCGGTCGGCCTGCCCCAGCCAGTCGTTGAAATCACCGGCGATAATCAGCGGCGCATCGTGCGGCACATGGCTGTCGATCCGCGCGGATAATTTGCCTATTTGTAGGCGGCGCTCTTTGCCGATCAAGCCGAAATGAATGCACACAACATGCACATCCTGGCTGCTCCCAGGCAGTCGGTCGCATCGGTTCCCTACCGATTGCGACACCTCTGACCTCCAGGGAGGGAGGAAATGCCGAGGACTGCCGGGAGCAGTCTCGGCCGCCATCCCTGGCAGTCGAATAACGCCATGCAACAGGCTGCGACTGGCCCAGGGGAAGGGCGATACGTTAATGTTTTCCCAACGCTCGAACGGATGTTTGCTCAGAATCGCATTGCCGTGATGGCCGGCATTGTAAACTGCATTCTTGCCGTAGGCGTGGAAAGGCCAGGTGTTTTCAGCGAGAAACTCAAGCTGGGACAAGACAGGCCAGTCGGCGATTTTTTGCTGATGGCGCTGGTGTTCGCCCTGCATTTCCTGCAAGAACATCAAATCGGCATCGGCGGCTATCAGTGCATCCCGGATTTGGTGCAGCACAAAGCGCCGATTGGTGGCACTGAAACCTTTGTGGATGTTATAGGTTAATACTCGTAATTCTTTTCCACTCATACGCACTAATAAGGCCGTTTTCGAATATGCAGCCGGTAAAGCACCGGCGAGACCAGTTCCTCAATCAGGAAAAAAATCGCCACAACCAGGACGATGTCGATCAGGCTCAGCGCCAGCGGCTCTTTTAACAGTAATATCGGTAACAATGACTCAGGCACTGTATCGAGACCTCGCGCACGGCTGCTTTCAGTTCGACTCATTCGGCGTTTGATAAAGCTTGCCAGCAAGTCGCCGGTCATTGCCAGAGCGCCGAATAACGCCCCGGTCAAAGGTTCTAATCCGCATAAAACTGCTACCAGGGTGGTGAAAAAAACAGCTGAACACAAGCCGCGCCAAGTTTTGCTGTTGCCGAACAAGCGATGACCGTCGCTTAAGGTTAATCTGTTATCCACCGGCCATGCCCAGCGCTTACTCAGCATTTTATTGACCAGCACCGGCGCGCCGTTCGCAGCAACCAGCAATGCGACAGCCTGAGTGACGCAATATAAACTCACCGATAACTCAGTCATATTGATAAACCTCATGCTCTGAAACGCTAATTTTTTCTGATTAGCAAGAAACCTCAGCCAACACCGTCATACTGGCAGGGATGCCAGTATCCAGTCACATGGATGTGGTGGCTGAACCCTTGAAAAATTACCATCCATGGCGCTGGATTCCGGCATAACCCACAGGGCCGATATTGCATAAGGCCATGGATGGCCTGTAGTAGAGCAACGCAGGAGCAGTTGCCGAGGAGCAAATATCTGTCCTTGCCGGAATGACGAACCTTTTAGCATCATGTTAATCATGATCTTATTTGACCATAGTTGGCAAACTCTGTCGATTCAGTTTGTCGCCGGTTAAGCCCACAAAACAGGCCGCTTAAAAATACTGTAAAATGCTGTAAAATACCCAAACAGTAAAAATCACTTTAAGAGAAAACCATGATAGATAAAAAACTGCTCGATATTCTGGCCTGTCCTTTATGCAAGAGTCCGTTGATTTATGACAAGTCCAAGCAGGAACTTATCTGCAAAGCCGACCGTATCGCTTTCCCGATTCGTGACGATATTCCGGTCATGTTGGAAGATGAAGCCCGCGAATTAACCCATGACGAAATCGAAGCATTAGCCAAATGACTGTGCATTTTAAAGTCGTGATCCCGGCAAGATACGGATCGACACGATTGCCGGGCAAGCCGTTGCTGAATATTGCCGGAAAACCGATGATTGCTCATGTCTGCGAACGTGCCAAGGAAGCCGATGCTGACGAAATTATTGTCGCCACCGACGATGTCCGTATTTTTCAAGCCGTCAGCGATTTGGGCTTTACAGCGGTGATAACCCGCGCTGATCACCAAAGCGGCACCGAGAGAATTGCCGAGGTAGCACAGCTATGCGGCTGGGCGAGTGATGACATTATCGTTAACCTGCAAGGCGATGAACCGCTGATTCCTCCTGCCTATATCCGTGATGTCGCTGAGACATTAGCCGGTCAGCAGCAGGCAGGGATAGCGACTCTGGCTGCACGAATCACCGATCCCGACGAGATTTTCAGCTCCAGCGCCGTCAAAGTGGTATTGAACAAGGCCGGTTACGCGCTTTATTTTAGCCGTGCGCCGATTCCTTGGGATAGGGATACATTTGGCCGACCAGGTGTAGAGCCTTCTGAGAAAATGCCTTATCTAAGACACATCGGCATGTATGCTTACACGGTTGATTTTTTAAACCGCTACTGCCAATGGGAGGCTTCAGTGCTTGAATCGGTCGAATCGCTGGAGCAGCTGAGAATCCTGTGGCACGGCGAAGCTATCAGGGTGGCAATCGTTGATAAAACGCCCGCCGCCGGTGTTGATACTAAGGAAGACCTGATGCGCGTAGAACAAATATTGCACTTGGCTCATTAGCCTGTTTCCATTTGACATAGCGTAATAATAACAGTACCTTGGACGACATTTTTTAACTTTCACTTAAACACCGGTTTTTTTAAGAGCTGTCAATGGAACAATTTCAAAGAATAAGTCGCTTACCCCCTTACGTTTTTAACATTGTTAATGACCTAAAAGCCAAGGCGCGTGCGGCAGGAGAAGACATTATCGATTTTGGCATGGGTAATCCCGATCAAGCCACGCCTGAGCATATCGTCAATAAATTGGTTGAATCGGTCAAACGCCCCGATACGCATCGCTATTCAGTGTCTAAAGGCATACCCCGGTTAAGAAGGGCCATTTGCAACTGGTATAAAGATCGCTTTGATGTCGATTTGAACCCGGAAACCGAGGCCATTGTTACCATAGGCTCTAAAGAAGGTTTGGCGCATTTGGCGTTAGCAACTTTAGGGCCGGGCGATGTCGTTTTAGTGCCTAATCCCGCTTATCCGATCCATCCTTATGGCGTGGTGATTGCCGGCGCCGATCTTAGGCATGTGCCGATGGTGCCGGGTGGCGATTTCTTTGAAGAGCTGCAAAAAGCCATTACCGATTCATGGCCCAAGCCGAAAATGCTGATCCTTAATTTTCCCGGCAACCCAACCAGCCAGTGCGTGGAGCTGGATTTTTTCGAGAAAATCATCGCTGTCGCCAAAGAGCATAAAATCTGGGTGGTACAGGATATTGCTTACGCGGACATCGTGTTCGACGGCTATAAAGCGCCGTCTATTCTTCAAGTCGAAGGCGCAAAAGACATCGCGGTCGAGTTTTTCTCGCTGTCGAAAAGTTACAACATGCCGGGCTGGCGTGTCGGCTTTATGTGCGGCAACAAAGAACTGGTTGCAGCGTTGGCGCGGATTAAATCTTATCTGGATTACGGCACCTTTACGCCGATACAAATTGCCGCGATTGCAGCGCTTGAAGGCCCGCAGGAATGCGTGGCTGAAATTGCCGAAATGTACCGGAAAAGGCGCGACGTGCTGTGCGACGGCTTGACGGCGGCAGGCTGGCCGGTTGAAAAACCCAAAGCCACGATGTTTGTCTGGGCGCGTATACCAGAAGCGTATCAACATATGGGTTCGCTTGAGTTTTCTAAAAAACTGTTGTTGGAGGCCAAAGTGGCGGTTTCTCCGGGCATCGGTTTCGGCCAGCATGGCGACGATCATGTCCGGTTCGGCCTGATCGAGAATGAACACCGAACCCGCCAAGCAGTTCGCGGCATACGCAATATGATGAAGAAAGACAAGGCTGTATAATAATTTTTTAACTGGAGTTTGATTTGAAACCGGTAAAAGTAGGTGTATTAGGATTGGGTACTGTCGGTGGCGGCACCGTCAATGTGTTGAAGCGCAATGCGGCGGAAATCGCCCGCAGGGCAGGGCGTGAAATCATCATCACCCGCGCGTCAGCCAAGGATTTAAACAAACAGCGTATTTGCGATACGCAAGGCATCGCCTTAACTACCGATCCTTTTGAAATCATCAATGACCCTGAAATTGAAATCATTCTGGAATTGATCGGCGGGGCAGGGCAGGTCAAAGACATGGTGTTAAAAGCCATCGAAAACGGCAAGCATGTCGTGACCGCCAACAAGTCGCTGATTGCGTTGCACGGCAACGAGATTTTCGCCAAGGCCAGCGAAAAAGGCGTGATCGTCGCGTTCGAAGCCGCCGTCGCCGGTGGCATTCCGATCATCAAAGCCATCCGCGAAGGCTTAAGCGGCAACCAAATCGAGTGGTTGGCGGGCATCATCAACGGCACCGGCAATTTCATCCTGACCGAAATGCGCGATAAAGGCCGCGATTTTGCCGATGTATTGGCCGAGGCGCAAGCTCTGGGTTACGCAGAAGCCGATCCTACTTTCGATGTGGAAGGCATAGACGCAGGCCATAAACTGACCATCTTGGCATCTATCGCATTCGGCATTCCGTTACAGTTTGACAAGGTTTATACCGAGGGCATTACCAAAATCACCCGTACCGATGTCGAGTACGCGGAACAATTGGGTTACCGCATCAAGCATTTGGGCATCGCCCGCAAGACGCCGACGGGTATCGAATTAAGAGTGCATCCGACGCTGATCCCCGAGCGTCGTCTTATCGCCAACGTGGACGGAGTGATGAATGCCGTCTTAGTTAAAGGCGATGCGGTCGGCGCTACGCTTTATTACGGAGCCGGGGCCGGAGCAGAACCCACTGCGTCCTCGGTCGTCGCGGATGTGATCGATGTGGTCAGAGCCTTAACCTCCGACCCTGAAAACCGCGTGCCTCATTTGGCTTTCCAGGCTAATGCCTTGGCCGACATACCGGTGTTGTCTGCGGAACAGTTTAAAACTGCTTATTATTTACGGCTTCATGCCGAAGATAAACCGGGCGTTTTGGCCGAAGTG
Source organism: Candidatus Methylobacter oryzae (assembly GCA_945861405.1). Taxonomy (GTDB): domain Bacteria; phylum Pseudomonadota; class Gammaproteobacteria; order Methylococcales; family Methylomonadaceae; genus Methylobacter_A; species Methylobacter_A oryzae_A. Next base: position 20,369 of record CAMAUL010000006.1, read on the forward strand.
ACCCGCATTCTGGCCGACCATCAAATCAGCATTGAAGCTATCAGCCAGAAAGTGCCGTTGACCAATGAAACGTCTGTGCCGATTATCATATTGACTCAGGTCACGCTGGAAAAAGAAATGAACGCGGCTATCGCTGAAATCGAAGCGTTAAAAACCGTTACCGGCAAAGTCAACCGCATCCGTCTGGAAACTTTAGGATAAAAACATGTCTACGCATAAACACTACACCGGCTTGATTGAACGCTACAGAGACCGTCTGCCGGTCAGCGCAAGCACCCGCATCATCAGCTTGAACGAAGGCAATACGCCGATGATTCAGCTGCAAAATATCCCCCGTTTGATCGGTAAGGATGTTGATATTTACGTCAAGTTTGAAGGCTTGAACCCTACCGGTTCATTCAAGGATCGCGGCATGACCATGGCGGTCACCAAAGCGGTGGAAGACGGCAGCCAAGCCATTATCTGCGCTTCAACCGGCAACACTTCTGCTGCTGCCGCAGCCTACGCGGCGCGTGCCGGAATTAAAGCTTTCGTGTTGATACCTGACGGCAAGATTGCCCAAGGCAAGCTGGCGCAAACCCTGATGTACGGCGCTGAAATCATCCAGATTAACGGCAACTTCGATAGAGGCATGGCGCTGGTAAAAGAAGTCGCCGAACAGGCACCGGTCACCATCGTTAACTCGATCAACCCATTCAGAATCGACGGACAAAAAACTGCAGCGTTTGAAATTGTTGACGACCTTGGTAGCGCACCTGATTACCATTGCCTACCGGTCGGCAATGCCGGAAATATCACCGCTTACTGGAAAGGCTATACCGAATATGCCACCAGCCGTGTGTGCAGTACTCGCCCGGTCATGTGCGGTTACCAAGCAGCCGGAGCCGCGCCGTTCGTCGCCGGACACATGATCGATGAGCCGGAAACCATCGCCACAGCGATACGCATCGGCCATCCGCAATCCTGGGATTTTGCTTGGGCTGCGCAAAAAGAGTCCGGCGGCTGGTTCGACAAGTTCGCCGACGAGCAGATTTTAGCCGCGCAAAAAATGCTGTCCCAGTATGAGGGCATTTTTTGCGAACCGGCCTCGGCAACTTCGTTAGCCGGAGCCTTACAAGACATTGGCTCAGGAAAAATACCCGAAGGCAGTAAGATTGTCTGCACCTTAACCGGCAACGGCTTAAAAGATCCCGATACGGCTATAGCGCAATGTTCCGCTGCACATCCGGTGACCATTGAAGCCAGCCTGGATGCGGTTAAGCGGGCTATTTTGGATTGTTTGTAATTTAAAATAGAACACGGATGACGCAGATTTAAACGGATTTGCACAGATAAAACCGATTGAGTTGTTCGGGTGCGATTCAAACTGATGTGGTTATGCTGGTTCCCAAGCTCCAGATCTCATCTTTATACACAAGTGCCTTCGGGACACCGTCATTCTGGCAGGGATGCCGGAATCCAGTCACATGGATGTGAAGCTATCGACTGGCACTTCGCTTCGATCAAACTCTTGCTTTTAGCTGTCAAGTTACCGTCCATGGCGCTGGATACTGGCATCCATGCCGGTATGACGACTCTTGGACAGGGTTGTGTATAACGACGAGAGCTCCAGCTTGGGAGCTAGCGAAATCAGGATTTCACATCAGTTTGAATCGCACCCGAGTTGTTCGTCCGCCTTGAATTACTTTGTCGGACATGACATATTCGACCTACGAAAATGCTACTCGTAAATGGTGCGTGAATGCGCTCTTGTTTTGGTTATATGTGTAGCTTACACTTAGCAAATAGTTATTTTTTCAGGAGATGCGTCATGACAGCTGTAACATTTGATACGCTTAAGTTCGTTGAAAAACTAAAATCTGCGGGTGTACCCGAAGAACAAGCCAAAGCAATGTCGGAAGTTTTTCGTGATGCAAACCGGTGAGGCTGATTTAACAACCAAGCGTGATCTTAAAGATACTGAATTAAAGCTAGAGGCACGCATTGATAAGCTTGATACTCGCATAGGAGGGGAGTTGATGCTTGTGAAATGGATGTTGGGCGTTATTATTGCGGCTGAGGCTATGCCGTGGTTTGTTAAGCTATTTACATAGTCCTGTAACACGGTAAGGCGCAATTTGTATAGCGTCAATAGCGTAGCGAATATGATCAAATAATCTAAAGCCGACAAACGTCGGCTTTTTTATTGGAAAAACAATGTATTATCAAGGCGTTAAAAAAAACATCGTTACCCGTCCTGTCGCTAAAAAGCGCGTTAATTTGGGGGAAATGCATCCAGTATTGGAACGTATTTTTTTAGCCAGGGGCTTAACGTCTATAGCCGAACTCGACCGGACGCTGGTAAAACTCCCGTCGCCGTGGCTGTTATCGGGCATGGAAGAGATAGTCGGTCATTTGATCATTGCGATCAATCAGCAACAGCGTATTTGTATCGTGGCCGATTTCGATGCCGACGGCGCAACCAGTTGTGCGGTGGCAATCAAAGGCCTGCAATTACTGGGGGCAGGGGAGGTATCGTTCGTCGTGCCTAACCGGTTTGAATACGGTTACGGACTGACGCCTGAAATCGTCGATCTGGTTCAACAGCAAAACCCGGATGTGATCATTACTGTCGATAATGGCATATCGAGTATCGACGGAGTTAAAGTAGCCAAAGATTTGGGCATCAAAGTCCTGATTACCGATCATCATTTGCCAGGCCATCAGTTGCCTGTTGCAGACGCCATCGTCAACCCCAATCTGGTCGATGACAAATTCCCCAGCGGCGCATTGGCCGGTGTCGGTGTGATGTTCTATGTGTTAATGGCGTTAAGGAGCCGATTGCGGGAGCAAAACTGGTTTGAGCTGCATCAGGTTCAAGAACCTAATCTGGCCCAGTTGCTTGATTATGTCGCCTTGGGTACGGTCGCCGACGTGGTGGCGTTGGATCAAATCAACCGGGTTCTGGTGCATCAAGGATTGTTGAGGATACGCACTGGGCGGGCGCATCCCGGAATCAATGCGCTGATCGAGGTATCGGGCAGAAAACCGGAAGCCATTTTTGCGACCGACTTGGGCTTTGCATTGGGGCCACGACTTAATGCTGCCGGACGTATGGATGATATGTCGTTAGGGATTCAATGTCTGCTGACCGAAGACCCGACGCTGGCAAAACAAATGGCGCTGCAACTCGACGAGCTGAACAATGACCGGCGGGAAATTGAAGGCCAAATGAAAAACGAGGCCATGGCCTTGTTAAGCGAGATGAAAAAACTTGATGAGCACCATTTGCCTGCGGGCGTTTGCCTGTACGACGCAAACTGGCATCAAGGTGTTATCGGCATTTTGGCATCGCGGATTAAAGATCAGCTGCATCGCCCGGTTGTTGCTTTTGCGCCTGCCGGAAAAGATGAGATAAAAGGCTCGGCGCGGTCAATTCCCGGCGTTCATATCCGCGATGTGCTGAGCGACATTGCCGTAGCGCATCCTAAATTGCTGAGCAAATTCGGCGGGCACGCAATGGCCGCAGGCATGAGTTTAAAAATGCATGATTATCCGCCGTTTGCGTTGGCTTTTGATGAAATGGTCAGAAAGCGGTTGGCAACTATCGACCTGGAGCAGAAAATCTATTCCGATGGCGAATTGACTGAAAAAGAGATGACCATTGAGTTTGCCGATTTATTGCAAAACGCGGGTACTTGGGGGCAGGAATTCCCCGAGCCTGTTTTTGATGGTGTTTTCGATGTGATTCAGTCGAGGATAGTCGGGCAGCGCCATCTTAAGTTGGTGCTGAGAAGGCCGCACGGCGATTTGTTAATTGATGCGATAGCTTTTTATGTGGATCAGCCTGAAAACTGGCTGGGGTTGCGGCACATCAAGGTAGCTTACAAGCTGGACATCAATGAGTTCAGGGGCAATCGCAGTGTGCAGTTTATCGTGCAGTATCTGGAAAAAATCACATAAAAAAAGGGCGGATAAACCGCCCTTTTTTTGTAATGCGTAATGCTATTTTTTGGGCTCGGCTGCTGGCGCGGCAGGTGCCGGTTCAGCAGTTTTTTCAGTTGTTTTTTCCAACTGTTTTTTCAGCCGGTTTTGCTGGCTCAGCCGCAGGAGCGGCAGGTTTTTCTTCGGCTGCTTTTGGTGTGGCCGCTGCGGGTTCCGCAGCAGGGGCCGCTTCTGTTTCAGCTTTAGGTTGTTCGTCAGTCAATGGCACCAAGATTTCCACTTTGGCTTGTTTACGCAAAGCTTCTATCATGCCCTGAACTTTTTTGCGTTGCAGGAAAGGCGTCAGTTGTTCTTTAACCGCTTCCAATGACGGAGGCGTCAGCGGACGGGAATCTTCCTTTAAAATCACATGAAAGCCAAACTGGGTCTTGACGGGTTCTTTGGTGTACTTGCCTTTTTCCAGTGCAGCGACGGCTTCTGAGAAAGGTGCAACCATTTGTCCTGCAGAAAACCAGCCTAAATCGCCGCCGTTTTGGGATTCTTTAGCATCCAATGAATTCTTGTTAGCTAATTTGGCAAAATCAGCACCCTTGTCCAATTCAGCAATCAGTTTTTTAGCTTCTGCTTCGGTTTTAACCAGGATGTGGCTTGCTTTGTACTCGATACCCTTTTCAGCGGCAATTTTGCTGTCGTACTCGGCTTTGATTTCTGCTTCAGTGACCGGATTGGCTTTGATGAAGTTTTGCAAGTCAGCTTGCGTCAACAATGCCTTTTTAGCGGCCTCAAGCTGCGCCAGAACTTCAGGCGATTTGTCCAGTTGCTTTTGTGCAGCATCCTGAACCAGCAATTCACGCTGAATCAGTTCTTCGATCAACTTTTCTTTAGGGAACGTTTGTCCGTGGCTACGCTCGGCGATTTCTTTTTCCAATGCCTCTAGCGTTGATTTGGCAATGTACTGACCGTTGACCACAGCTACGGCATCGGCTTTGTTAATTGCAGGCGCTACTGCTGCAGCAGGGGTACTGCCGGTATCAGCGGCTTTTTCTTGGTTACACCCGGCAAGCAATGCTGTGCCGACAACAAGCAAGGGGATAAATTTATTTTTCATTTATAATCTTCCTTTGGTTTCTTCAGAGGGGGAAAGAGCATTAATGCCTAAGGCATGAATTTGTTGTTTCATCATGTCGCCCAGCGCATTGTAAATAAGTTGATGTCGCTGAACTAGGGATCTGCCTTCAAATACTTCAGCGACGATGGTAACATGATAATGACCTCCGCCGCTACGTGCGCCTGCATGTCCGGCATGAGCATTGCTATTGTCAATGATTTCCAAAATCTCGGGATTAAAGGAATCATTTAACAGCTTTCTGATCAGTTCTGATGTCATTGTGGAAAGACCTTTTTAAATGGTTTAACGGTTACCTGGGAGTAAACCCCGGCATCGATATAGGGATCAACGTTCGCCCATTGCTGGGCATCGGTCAGGCTGTCAAACTCGGCAACCACTAGGCTACCGGTAAAACCGGCAGCTCCTGGGTTATCGCTATCTATTGAGGGATGAGGGCCTGCCAAAACCAGCCTGCCTGCATCCTGTAATTCTTGCAATCTTTTGAGATGCGCCGGGCGTACGGACAGTCTTTTCTCCAGGCTATCTGCTACATCTTCACTGATTATGGCGTATAACACGATTTATTCCTCGGTATCGGGGATGTACTTATATAAGAAAACCATTTGCAGCAAAATGAAAACAACCATCAAAGCCGGTACGCCAAATGTTTTAAAAGTAACCCAATCATCGGTATTGTAGTTGTACATCACGTAAAGGTTGATAAAGCCTACGCTGATGAAAAAGCAGCCCCATAGGGTGTTCAATCGTTTCCAGATTAAATCGGGCAAGGTTAGACTGCTGGACATCATTTTTTCAATGAAAGGTTTTTTGCCGACAAACTGACTGCCTAGAAAGGCAATGCCAAACAGCCATTCTATGATAGATAGCTTCCATTTGATGAATTGCTCGTCCTGCAAATAGAGGGTTGCGCCGCCCATCACCAGAATCAGCCCTAAGGTAATCCATTGCATGGTTTCAACCTTGCGGTGCTTAAACCAGGCATAGGCTACTTGAATAACGGTTGCCGCAATGATAACGGCGGTAGCGACATAAATATCGTAAAGTTTAAACGCGATAAAAAATAAAAGGATCGGGAAGAATTCGAAAAGCTGTTTCATTAGTCGATGAAAGTAGGGTGGTCAGGCGTAAGCATCTATTCCTGTTATAGATTGAGCAAGTTGAGCTTGATGCGGTGCATTAAACTCCTGCCTGTAAGCGGAAAGCGCTCTTTGAGTTTTTGTGTCGGTTGGTTTGATAATATTGCTTTGGCCGGTTGCATCAGCTTTAGCCAGCGCTTTTTTTATCTGCTCAGGCGATGAGGGGGTACTTTTGCTTTGCGCATCCTTTTCAACAGGTTGGCCTTTATTCTGCGCGTTAGCATTCTGGCCAGTTTTCTGGCTGGAACCTGCGGGCGAAAGAGCCAATGATGATGGATGAATTTTCATAATATATAAAGCAAGTTGTTATGCAAACCTAACTATAGATCATTGTAAAATCTTTGGTAAGGAATGTACATGCTTGAATAACTGTTTCTGTTAAAATAACAATTTAATTTTGGAGCACAGTAGTGGATAAAGACGCGCAAATAGCACTAGAGGCGGGCGCATTCAGACGCCTAGTCGGTCATTTACAAAAACACACTGAGGTTCAGAATATCGATTTGATGATCCTGGCGGATTTTTGCCGGAACTGTATGGCTAAATGGTATATGGCCGAGGCGGCAGAGCAAGGCGTAGCGATGGATTACGAGCAGGCCAGGGAAATCGTTTACGGCATGCCATACAGTGAATGGAAAGACAAATTTCAAACGGAAGCCACGCCTGAGCAAATGGCCGCTTTCGACCGCAAGCAACAAGCCAAAGCATAATGACTGACAAAGCACAATTCGATGCGATGTTTTCCGGCGTGATCGGCCAGGATTACGAGCTGCTCAACCTGATCTGTCCCTTAGCGACTCAGATGAGCCGACTGGTAGGCGTTGCCGCTTCCGACTATGCCGCGCAAACGCCCGGCAATCTCAACGTTGTCGAGTTGGGCGGAGGCACCGGCATTACCACTTTGGCGTTGTTAACCGCGTCGGATAAGTTCACTATATTAAGTATCGATAACGAGCCAGTCATGCAGGATCAGGCCAAGAAGCACCTACACAACTGGGCGGCACAAGGCAAGCTGGCTTTTTGCGGCGATGATGCGTTGACCGCGCTAACTAACATTGCCACCGGCAGCGTCGATATCGTGGCGAGCGCCTATACCTTGCACAACTTCCTCGATACCTATCGCGAGCAAGTCATCCAGCAGATTTTCAGGATTCTAAAACCCGGCGGCCAATTCATTAACGGCGACCGTTACGGCTTGGACGATGTATCCCAGCATACGCTTACCATCCAGCATGAAGTCTGCGGCTATTTCAAGGTGCTGACCCAGCTCAACAAACTGGACGTACTGGAGCACTGGATCGTGCATTTGTTTAGCGACGAGTCGGAAAACCACGTCATGCGTGAAACGGTAGCGTTAAACCAGCTGCGTGATGCCGGATTTTCAAACATCACTCTTACCAACAGACTAGAAGTCAATGCGCTGGTGACAGTTACAAAGCCCGGTTTATAACATCATCCATGAAACATATCATTAACGCTTTCTTGTTATTTATTGCCACAACTCAACTAAACGGCTGTGCAAGCTTTGGCAGGGGTATAGCTGAAGCCTATCTGGACAAGCAACAATCGACCGATACCCGTCTTTGCGAAATATGGGGGAAACCTTTTAAAGGACTTGCGCCATTTCTGGGCAATAAACAAGGCAAAATGAAGGTGTTGATGGTTCATGGTGTCGGTGACCATTCGCCGGGATACTCCACGCAATTTGTAGAAAAATTGGCTGAAGAACTGGATTTACCGGTCATGTCAACGCAATACAAAAACATCTTACTGACGAGTCGGCTTGATTCAAGCAAAAATTTGGGCAACTTAAGAATTAACCGGTTGCTCAGTAAAGACAAAAGCAGAGAGCTAATGTTTTATGAATTAACTTGGTCTGTCATAACCGCCAAGCAAAAAGAAGTATTGGCCTATGATAATTCAGGAGAATATTCATTTCGCAGAGCCGAAGTGAATAATATGATGAAGAAGTTCTCCAATGATACCGGCCCCGATCCAATAATCTATCTGGGAGAGAGCAGGGAAGACATACTGGTTTCATTCGGCCAGTCGTTATGTTGGATGACAAAAAGCAATTGGGACGACTTGCCGGATGATGTAAAGCAAGCCTGTTCATTTAATGATGACAGTACAGCAGTTAATATTAAAGTTGATCAGTATGCCTTTATTTCACACAGCTTAGGTAGTCGCATCATTATTGACGGCATGCAGCGCATTGCTTCTTTGATGGATAAACGCGATGCCGATTTTGCTGAAGCCTTAAAAGCCAAAGAAATTCCCATTTATATGATGTCCAATCAACTGCCCATGTTGCAGTTAGGGCGCAAATTACCCGATGTGAGCAATCAAAAATCTGCGTATTGTCAGCCTGATGGCGAAAAATATAAACAGCGCATGCTGACTAAAACGCCGATCATTGCCTTCAGCGATCCCAACGATCTGTTAAGTTACGCAATTCCGCATGGCTTTGTAGAAAAATATCTGGATTCAAGGTTGTGCATTGATGTTACTAATATTAGTATCAATGTAGCGACCATTTTTGACGCATTTGGCCTAGGCAAGCTAGCCAATCCTATTGATGCACACGTAGGTTATGATACCGATAGTCGAGTAGTTGCACTGATCGCCAAAGGCATAGGCAACAAGAATACCGCCAAGGTTGTGAATGACCGTTGTCGTTGGGTTGAAACGATAGATTAGGCTGTGCCGTGTAGGGGGGAATATTTTAAATAGGAAAGAACGCTTTAAGAATTAAAGCCGAGATACCACCAAGCACTAAACCTACCATCCACTTGAGCACTAATAATTCGCGCTCTAAACGATTAATATCCGATTTTGTCGCCAACTGTGAATCCATTGCTTCAGAAAAAGCAGTTACCAAGGCTTCTGCTTCTGCCTTAGCTTGTGACTCGGGAACACCGCCAGCTTTGAGCTTTTCAACAAATTTCAAAGTATCAAAAGTAATTGTCGCCATCATTCGCCCACTTCAATGAACTTAGTAAGAGTTACAGTGTAACATAACTGGGAGAACGTCAAAATTCTATTGAATTTTGTATAATGAGAAAGGTATTTTTAATTTAACATAATATACATTATGCGAAGTGGTTAGCCACCATGAAAGGTACAGCGTGGATATAATCCCTTCTTTAAATTTTTCTAAAATCGAATACTTTCACAATCTCTTAAGAAATCAAGAAAACTCAATCCTTAGTGTGTGGGGAAAAATGACTGAACCGCAGAAAATGAGATCCGTACTGCTCACGTAAAAAATCCTCTGTCGGTTCTTCCCGAAAGAAAACCAGTTCGCAAACTGGAAAAAGGCCAATCTTGTCGGTATGAACGACCCATGCTCCATAGCAGTAGCCATTGTTGTACATTAGCCTGTCCAGCTTATTGATCTGAGCGAAATTGACCGAATTCATCGGACAATCACTATGCGAATCTCGATGATCCGTAAGACAGGGAAACGAGTTATCATGCGCCGCGACACAATTGTTTTCACATGGCGATTTCCAAAGTATATGCAATTTATAGCCTCCATTTTGTAATCTGGGAATTATGCGACAAGCTGAAACAGGGTGGTTCTTTATTCTAAACTCTGGAAGCGGGCTATCCACTTAACAAAAAAGCTCTGGTGTTTTTTATTTTATACACAATCCATGGAGTCAGTCAAAATGTTGAGCAACGAAAAGATGCTGCCCAACTAAAGTGGACCCCAATTTAAGATAGAGCCCTGTTCACATTCCAGCTGAATGGCACTGTCCCAGTTTTGCAGTACGGGGTCTGATGTCTCACCCGTAGCCTTAAATTTATCGACAATCTTTGCCCCGCCGCCCCTAGCCGTTTTATAGACTTCATTCGGCGTTTTGTAATCCAGCGATTGGCGCCAGCGTTCCTGGTTATAGAATTGGAAGTACTGGGTCAATCCCATCAACAAGTCCGGCATGTTGCCGTCTTGCTTTAAATAAACTTCTTCATATTTCACCGTTCGCCACAGCCGCTCGACAAAAATGTTGTCCAGTGCCCGGCCTCGCCCATCCATACTGATCGTGATGCTATTCTTGAGCAACACGCCGGTAAAGGCATCGCTGGTGAATTGCGAGCCTTGGTCGGAATTGAAAATGGCCGGTGTACCGTACAGCTGGATAGCCTCTTCCAAACAGTCCACACAAAACCCAGCATCCATGGTATTCGATAGTCGCCACGACAGCACCTTCCGACTGTGCCAGTCGATGATCGCCACCAGATAAACAAATCCGCGGGGTAGCCGGATATAGGTGAGGTCAGTGCTCCACACCTGGTTGGGCCGAATAATGTCCACGCCACGGAGTCGGTACGGATAAATTTTGTGCTGTGGATACGGTTTACTGGTATTCGGGCCGGGGGACATGCCGACCAAGCCTAATTTTTGCATCAATCGCTGCACCCGCTTGCGATTGACGGTATAGCCGCATTCACCCAGATATTTCTTCATGCGGCGCGAGCCATAAAACGGGTGCCTTGTGTACTCTTCATCTAACAATCGCAGTAACACGAGTTCGTCCTTATCTGTTTCTTTCTGCAAACGCTTTTTCTGCTCATAAACCACTGAACGCGTGACCTTGAGAAGCTTGCATTGCGTTGATAACGGGACAGAGGCATCCGGTTCTATCCAGCTCTGGCGTTCGTTTAAAGGCTGATCCCAGACTTTTTTTTCAGCCAATCCAACTCCATGTTCAATTGCCCAATCTTGGCATATAACCGGTCAGGATCACTCTCTGCGTTGATCGGTTTCGGCCCACGCTTGCCTTCAAACAGGCTGCCCGCATTCTCCAACAACTCTTTTTTCCATTGACTTACCTGGTTCGGGTGTACGCCATGTTCTTGAGCAATTTCATTGAGGGTCTTTGTGCCTTTGACAGCTTCTAAGGCAACCTTCGCTTTTTGCGCCCCGGTAAAAATCTTCCGTTTCTTTTCACTCATTTTCGGTCTCTAATTTAGGTCAGAGCGCAGCTTAAACTAATGTCTGGATTTCGGGGGCACTATAATACCCCACTTTAAAGAGTATCGTAAATGTCTTTACGGCGACCGATAGTAGCAACAAGTATCTGAATATGCCCAACATCCATATGCATCAATGTAGAAACGGTTTCCGGTTTTTCCTACCGTCATCGCATCACAAGACGCCAAAATATTGGGCAACGAAAAGATGCTGCCCAATCTACGAAGCTTGCGGCTCGTCTTCTTTAGAATCTTCAATCGACCATAGCTTTTCAAGCTGATAAAAGTCACGCGCTTGGGCATTCATCGCATGGACGATCACATCACCCAAATCCAGCAACACCCAGTCAGAACCTAAGTCGCCTTCTATGCCTAACGGTTTAATGCCGCTTTCCTTGAGTTTTTCTGCGACGTAATCGCATAACGACTTCAGGTGACGATCCGAGGTGCCGGTTACTACGACCATATAATCGGTGAAACTGGTCTTGCCCCGGACATCGAGTGTCGTTATGTTTTGTCCTTTGCGTTCATCCAAAACTTCCTGGACAATTTTCAATATATCTTCTGCTTGCATTCAAATTCCTAGTGTAAAAATGAGATCAACGTGTCTCGTAAAGCTGGTGTTGCTTGATGTATTCTATGACAGCATCGGGTAATAAAAAACCCGGATTCTGTTTTCTTGCAATTATGTCCCTGATCGCCGTCGCTGAAATATCCAGTTGGGTGACTTGCTGGAAGCATAATTTCCCTGCGCTTGCTTGCGCCAGTTCGTTAATATCTTTAGCCAGTCTGGCCTTAAAAAAATCATCGAGTTGCTGTGTTTCAAAGCCCGGCCGGGTCATCACCACAATATGCGCATAGTCGAATAACTGTTGCCATTGATGCCAGCCGGTTAAATATGTGAACGCGTCAGTGCCAATAAACAACAGCAACGGTTCGCTTGGAAATTCCTGCCGTAAGGACTTCAATGTATCCACCATAAACGACGGCGTTTGCTCGGACTCCTTGTACCTATCCAGTTCCCTGGTATCGATCTTTAGCCCCGGCTGGTTTTCTATCGCCAGCTCCAGCATCTGCAAGCGCATATTGGCTGTTACGGCGGGCTGCTCGCGGTGCGGCGGACTAGCGCAGGGAATCAATCGGACTTCATCCAGCCCGAAGATATCTTTGACTTCAAGCGCCGAACGTAAATGCCCGTAATGGACTGGGTCAAAGGTGCCGCCGAAGATGCCGATCATATCATACGGGCGACCAGCCGGTAGCCCCTACAACCTGATATGGCCGTCACCCAAAACGATATATTTTAACGAGGTCAAGCCCTTTAAACCCACTGGGCCGCGCGCATGCAGTTTGTCTGTGCTGATGCCGATTTCAGCGCCCAGTCCGTACTCGAAACCGTCGGCAAAGCGGGTCGAGGCATTCACCATCACCGAGCTGGAATCGACTTCCCGCAAAAAGCGCCGGGCTAATGTGTAATCTTCGGTCACTATCGCTTCGGTATGCCCGGAACTGTGCTGATTGATGTGCTCCATCGCTTGATCGATACCGTCGACTATCCTGATCGATAAAATCGGCGCCAGATATTCCGTATCCCAGTCTTCTTCAGTCGCTCTGATGCAGTTTGGAATCAGGGAACAAGTTTTCAGGCAGCCGCGTAATTCGACGCCCTTTTCGATATACTTTTCAGCCAGCAGCGGCAAAACTTTGGCGGCAATGCTCTCGGCAACCAGCAGGGTTTCCATCGCATTGCAGACGCCGTAACGATGGGTTTTGGCGTTGACGGCAATCCTGACCGCTTTGTCTATGTCGGCTTTATCATCGATATAGACATGGCAAATGCCGTCCAGATGCTTGATAACGGGAATCGTGGCGTCTTTGGAAATGCGTTCGATCAAGCTTTTTCCGCCGCGCGGTACGATCACATTGACGTATTGGCTCATGGTGATTAATTCGCCCACCGCCGCACGATCCGCCGTCACCACAATTTGCACGGCTTCCACCGGTAAACCTGCCGCTTCCAGACCTTGAGAAATACACGCTGCAATCGCCTGATTGGAATGTATGGCTTCCGAGCCGCCCCTTAAAATACAGGCATTGCCGGATTTAAGGCACAAGGCCGCCGCATCGACCGTCACATTGGGGCGGGATTCGTAAATGATGCCGATCACGCCCAGTGGGACGCGCATCTGGCCGACCTGTATGCCGCTGGGCCGGTAGCTTAAATCGCTGATTTCGCCAACCGGATCGGGTAATGCAGCAACCTGTTTTAGGCCTTCAACCATTGCCTGAATACCGGCAGGCTTTAGTTCCAGTCTGTCTAGCGACGCTGCATCCAGACCGTTTTTCTTGCCCGCATCCAAATCTTTACGATTTTCCGCAGTTAACAACCCTTGGCTATTTTCAATAAATCTGGCAATTTCCAGCAAGGCTTGGTTTTTTTTGCCCGACTCGGTACGGCTTATTTCACGTCCCGCTTTCCGGGCCTGCTGACCCAGCGTTTTCATGTATTTTTTAATATCCACTGCAAGCTCAATTAACTGGATGAATGTTTTGTGCAATTATACCGTTTAACCCAGTTTGATGACAGCCTTTAAATTCAACAACTATCGGATATTAAACAGTTTTATTGATTGATGATATTTCCATTAACGTGATTATTCAAGAAACAGCAAAATTCTGAACAAAAAAAGGGCGGATTACTCCGCCCTTCTCCTTAAAACACAGAAATTATTGGTTGCTGGCTTTAATATGTTCTACTGCGGCTTCAGCATGTTTGGTAGCCACGTCTGCATGACCCAAATTACCATGATCAATGGATTCTTGCAGCTCCTTGGCAGCTTCATCCAAATGGCCTTTTGGCACGCCCTTAGCTATTATGGCGGCGGCTAGCGTATGCTCCAAAGCCGCCTTTGCGTGTTGGACCAAAATCGGAGCATGACCGGCTTTACCGTGAATTACCGCTTGATTGGCGTGTTCCAGTGCCGCTTTAGCATGTTCTTCGGCGAAAACCGCCATGCTTAGAAATAACAATATACCTGCACATGCGAATGCTAATTTTTTCATAATTCTGTCCTCAATTAAGATGTGGGTGATTATTTTTAAAAAAATCAAACGACAAAAGCATGGAAGCCCAGCCATTTGTCAATGACATGCCAAACTAAAAGATAAGTTGGCATGTTTAAAGCATCTACAGCATAGGGGGGGCAATTTATTTATACAATCAGTAGAATTACCTATAATGATTGACGCAGATTATCAGCACAGGCGCGGGGTCGTTGTTTAGTCAGCGTTTATATTTTGATAAAGATTTCTGGCATGGAATGACCATTCAGATCGCCCAACGATTTTGAGATTAGGCCTAGAAATGATGCTGTGAACGATTAGTGAACGGTAGCAACGTAAAATTAAGCCTAAATAAATTTTACAGAATAATATCTAAAGATTAACCTGTAAATCAAGTAATTAGGTGTTGGCACTTATTGATTAAAGAAAACTAACGTTCTATCCTATAAATAAATAGATTTTACGTTTACTCGCAAACTGTCAATAAACAAGAAACAATCTATTGCTTTATGATCGTATTGTAAGCATATATCTACATACGTATAATATTAATCTTGAGATAGCAAACCGCATCATGATTGATGCTTATCATTAGAATATAGGGACTTATTCAATTTCAACCGTTATTTGCAAGTGTTGCTATTTAAGCAACTTTGCCATGAGATCAAGGCTTGAGCCTATCTCCAAAAGTTTCATGTACCTCCTCGTAGTGTGAAAGTTCAGAACTCTCCAGTCTCTGTGCACCTTACCGCCCTTTGCCTCTGGCACTGGGAGGTTTTTTTTGCCTACAGGGATGTAGGTAAGGAGCGTGAGCACGACTGCAAGGATGCAGGAGGTAGAGCAATGCATGGAGCAATTGCCGAGGAGCGGAAGCTTTGCCTACAGGGACAGATATTTGCTCCTCGGCAACTGCTCCTGCGTTGCTCTACTACAGGCCATCCTTGGCCTTATGCAATATCTGCATTCACCACATCCATGTGGATTATGTAGGTAAGGGGCGTGAGCACGACTTGCATGGATGCAGGAGGTAAAGTGCCTACTTTTGGTGCCGGTTATTCCCGGCGTTCCGATAATCCCTTGAACCAATCCTGAATTTTTCCAGCAGCCTGCTGGGTCAAGTCCGTAAAGCCGCTAATTGCTCCAGCCGCATCGGGTGTTTTAGTGGCTTGCTCCAGATGAAATTCCTGCGTAGCGATAGCCTGATTATCGTCGGCAGAATGTGCAACTGCGGAAAAACGCAGCACCACGCGCGCCCGGTCAGACGCATCGAATTGCTGCTCAAAATCCTGTAATCGAATTATCAATGTGTAGCCTTGTGCTTTGCCGCTGGAGCTTAGTAATTGCTCAAACAATTCAGGCGGCGAAGCGATCCAGCGATCCAGTCCGTAAAACCTGACCTGGGATGGCGAGGCAAAAAGCAATCGATAGCGAATGCGATTATCCCAAAGCCAGGTCGGCGCGTTGACGGTAATCGATGCCCTGCCCTGTTGAATCGCGGCTGACACAGGCAAACCGAAATCATGTAATGCAGGCTGTTTGCCGGTAACGCTGCAACCCGCACTAATAAATGCCAACCAGCCGATTAAAAAGTATCTCATTGTTGCTCCTTATAGTCCGGCTCACCGGGCCCTGAATCTCGTTGGCTGGGCCCCAGCAACAATTCCTGCGGATTATTTTCCAGCGTTTCGGCAACTCTTTTTACCTGTTGCGTCGTCGATTGCAACTCAGCCAGCAACTTGTTCAGTTTCGGTAACGTCGATTGCGCCAACGCATCGCCGCTATTCTTTCCGCTATCTACTAGGCCGCCCGCTTTAACGCTAAGTTTTTGCGCTTCTTTAGTCAACGCATCAATATTACTGAGGGTTTTTCGGGCGTCAGTAGTCAACGCGGGCACCCCGGCTAGCGCCTTATCGACGCTTTTTTGCAACTCGGAAAGCTTGTCGGTCAATGATTTCATGTTGCTTAAAATGCCGCCGATATTCTTTTCGTTTTCATCGGTTAATAGCGCGCTCAGCCGCAGCATTAAATGATCGGCTTTATGCAAAAGTTCTTCCCCGGAATCCATCAGCTTGTCGGTCAACGACGGCACCAGCGGAATACGGGATACGGGATCATCCCCCGGCAATAATTCTTCGGAAATAGTACCGGAATCTTCCAATTGAATCTGGGTAAGGCCGGTTACCCCCTTCAAGCGTAAGGTCGCGTAAACCCCTTTACTCAGCACGATGTTCTTATCGACCTCAACCGGAACGAGAATGGTGCCGGAATCTAAAGGATCGAATTGAACTTTAAGTACCTTCCCTACCGCTATGCCCCGGTAAAACACCGTCGATTCAGGATTAAGGCCCGACACCGATTTCCTGGTTGAAATTACATAATGATTGCGCTCCTGATCCATGCTGCCGATCCAGTAAACAATCGCCGTCGATGCGGTCACCAAAGCAATCAAAAACAGCCCGGTAATCAGCGCATGATTTTCTCTACCCATCAACAGTCTCCTGAACCGCGCCCGCTCCCGGCGGGCTTGCGGTATACACACCATCCTTGGCGATAACCGCGCCCGCTCCCGGTGGGTTTGCAGCATACACACCATCCCTGGCGATATACTGGAATACCCGTTCAGCGCGTCTATTATGAAAAAATTCTTCTACAAAAGGATGCTTGCAATCTAAAACTTCGGACAGTGATCCAAAAGCAACCAAGCGATTATCCGCCAACACCGCAACCTTGGTACACAAATCCCTCAATATATCCAAATCGTGGGTCACCATGACTACGGTAAAATGCAGATCCTTATGCAGCTCCGATAACAGCGTAACAAAGTCCTCGCTGGAGATAGGATCAAGCCCCGAGGTCGGCTCATCAAGCAACAACAACCCCGGCTCCAGTACCATGGTACGAGCCAATGCCACCCGTTTGATCATACCGCCCGACAAATCGGCAGGTTTGAGCCATGCGTCAGATGCCGCCAAACCGACCATAGCCAGCTTCATGAATACGATGTGCGCAATCAATTCTTCGTCATGGAAACCCAGTTCCCGCAGTGGAAAGGCAATATTATCAAAAACATTTAAAACGCTAAATAACGCACCTTTCTGGAACAACACGCCGCAATTGTTGCGCAGTCGCTGACCGTGATCGGAATTGGCGCTTTTTAGCGACTGCCCCATCACGAACACTTCGCCCTGCGTGGGCGATTGCAGGCCGACGATTTCGCGCAGCAATGTAGTCTTGCCGCAACCGGATGCGCCGACCAGTCCCAAAATCTCGCCATGCTCCAGACGAAGGTTAATATCATGATGAACAACCTTGGCAGCCCCCGTATGAGGATCGTCAAAGCTGGTGTAAACATGTTCAAACTGTATTGCGTAGGAATCGCTCATGGCATCCCCACATGCATGAACAGGATCGCGAACACCGCATCGACCATAATCACCACGGTAATGGCTGCCACTACGGAATTAGTGGTCTCACTGCCCAGACTTTCGGTGTTCGGCTTGATCCGAAAACCGAAGTGACAGGCAATCAGCGCAATCATCAAGCCGAAAACCGCGCTTTTTAGCAAGCCGATAAACAGGTTAACCAGCGGCACTGCATCCGGCAATCTAAGGAAGAATTGCTGATAACTGATGTCCAGCGTATTTTGCGCCGAAACCATTCCGCCCATCAGCGCCAACGAGCTTGTCCAAACGCCTATCAGCGGTAGGACGATGGTCAACGCCATCACCTTGGGCAGGATCAGACGCAAGGAATGGGATATGCCCATCGCCGACAGCGCATCAAGTTCCTCGGTGACCCGCATGATACCGATTTGCGCAGTCATGGATGAACCGGAGCGACCGGCTACCAGAATAGCAGCCAGCAATGGCCCCAGCTCACGGATGACGCTCAGGCCTAGAATATCGATGATATAAATTTCCGCCCCGAAAATCTTCAATTGCAGTGCCGACAAATAACTGAGCACGATGCCGATCAAAAAACCCACCAATGCAGTAATGCCCAAAGCCCGAACCCCGGATTCATAAATGGTAATGGAAATTTCCGACCAGGGAATTTCGTTCGGATGCAGCAACAGATAGCCGATATCTAAAACCAGCTGACCTAACAAAGTCACAAATTCCAGTAACTGCCCCCAAAAGTTGGCAAGCGTTTGGTAGATGTATTTAATGATCAGGCTTGAACTGTATCTGGCCGGTTCGGATTCTGGTATTTTCTGCGCTTGCCAGCGCTCGAACAAGCGCTGATGCTCAGGTCGTAGTTGCAACGCAACCGGCAGCTTTCTCCCCCATGCTTTCCAGAGTATCAACGCGCTGGCGCTGTCGAGTACGTTAATCGAGTTCAGATCCCATTGCATGTTTTTATTGGCTGCGTGGGAACTGATTTTTTGTCTGAGCTCGGGTGCTATGACTAGGCTGCGAAGATTCCAACTGCCGGACAATTTGACGCAAAGCTTCCGCTCCTCGGCAATTGCTCCATGCATTGCTCTACCTCCTGCATCCTTGCAGTCGTGCTCACGCCCCTTACCTACATCCTGTAGGCACTGTTGCCCGGAGTCTTCAACGACTTCCAGTGTGGGGGGTATATCCTGATCGGTAAGGGTGTCAGTCATAGGAATGTGTATTGTTTACTGAACCAAAGGCCATGTCATCGTTAAGTGTTTAAGCCATGCCGCAAAAATGGAGTGCAGGCTTTGCCTGCTTAGTGACAAGCAAAGCTGGCACTCCGCACACTTAACAATCAAGTACCTTAACATTCCAGCCAATCGATCTCGGCATCCGAAAATCCCGCTACTTTACGCAGCTCCCTGTTAAACGGGCCTTTAGGCTTGCCGCCGACATAGTATTGATCAATCAGCTCCCGGTATTTGGCTTCAGGCTCAAAACCGCGCTGCTGACAAACAAACTTAAACCAGTAAGAACCCAGTTCCACATGCCCTACTTCATCGGTCAAAATGCGTTCTAAAATTGCCACACTTGCATCATCACCCAATATGCTGAATTTTTCAATAAGCGCGGGCGTCACATCCAATCCACGCGCTTCCATGCAGCGGGGAACCATCGCCAACCGCCCAGACAAATCTTCGGCCGTGTCTTTGGCATGATCCCATAAACCGCTGTGCGCGGGCAGATCTCCGTAATCAAGCTGCATGACCCGCAAATGCGTCCTGATTAATGCAAAGTGCTGCGCTTCCTCATCGGCAACACGCAGCCAGTCCAGATAGAATTGCTCGGGCAGGCCGCGAAAGCGATACAAAATATCCCAGGCCAGATAAATGGCGACGAATTCGACATGAGCAATGGCATGGAAAAAGGCCGCAACACCGGCGGGCGTCGTCAGTTTTCGCCGGGGCATCTGGCGTGGAGCTAATAACTCAGGCCGCTCGGGAAATGTCACCTGCTCTATCGGCAATACCGACCGATCTGAGGTAAACGTTAATTCTCCGGCAATGTGAGCCTGCCAAACCTGATGTGTCAACGCCAGCTTTTCATCGACATCGGTCAGCTGAAAAAACGCCTCGGCAAATTCAAACACATTTTTCATTCACAAAGCCACGATTAAGATTTTAGATTTCACGTTGCTATCCCTATACTGCCTGTTCATATACTGGCTTTCCGACCAGAGTCCCCTGCCGGTACCGAAGTTGTTTTCCTTTCAGGATAAAATCTTCCACGCCGGAGCCTATTTTATAATGGCTGTATTGGCATGGCGCAGTTTCAAACACCTGCTGACCAAGCCTATTATACTGGCTTTGCTCGGCGTTACCTTTTGCAGTTTATACGGCATGTCCGATGAATGGCATCAGTCTTTTGTTGAAGGGCGTTTTTCAGATGTTGCCGACTGGATCGCCGATACCGGCGGCGCTGGGTTGGCGGTATTTTTGTTGTATAAGGGCAAGTACCTGCACATCTAAAAAAAGGGGATAAGTGGTTTCCGAACATGATGCTCATTTATAACACTTTAAAACTCGGCATCTTTATCACCTCTCCAGCCTACAACAGAAGCAATTCAATCCCCGCCATTTGCGCAGCTTTCTGCAATTCTTCATCCAGTGTTGCTATTGGCAGTTTATTTCTGATAGCAAGTTCAAGATAGGCAGCGTCATATCCGGTCAGGCCATAATTTACAGCGACAATACGGACATCGTTCATAATACGATCTATACCGCGATAATCTATAGTAATTGAAAAAGCGCTTAAGTCATCAAGAAAACCGCTAACTTTATCTGCTGATAACGAGCCAAGTCTTTGTGCTTTTGATAGTACAGCGATCACTTCATAACGCCATAACACTGGCACTATTGCTTTGCCGTTATCGCTCATAAGTTGCAAAACAGCTTCCGCGTAGTCATTCGCGCTTCCATCAAAACACCAGCGCATGACTACGGAATTATCAAGCACAAAGGGCTGAGTCATGCCCGCCCTTCATTGATCAAGTCACGGATAGTGATGCCATTTGGAAGAAAATTACCTTTTCGTTGTTCGCGGATATGTTTTGCGGCTTGCTGCGGCGTACGACGAAGATTGTCACTCGCAGTCTTATTGAGTTTATCGCGCAGGCTTTCCAGGCCAATATCAAGCGCATCTATTTCGTTTGCTATTAAGCCCGCTTTCATAGCTTCCTGTATGGCTAACTCTTGGTCTGGACGTGGATGTATATTCATGGCATTATCTTTTTGATTGATGTCGGCAAGTAATAAAGCTAAAGAGTTACTGAGAGCTTGTCAAGCGGCGAGTTTAGCTCTGTTGGTCTTCAGTTGATTGGTCGGAATCACAAAAAACGATGTTTCATAGTTCATCTTTCACAGCCCCAGCTCCGTAGACCGGAATAAGCCTGTTTGAGCGACAGCGAGAACAGGTGTTTCCTACATGGATGTAGGTAAGGGGCGTGAGCAGGAGCGGAAGCTTTTCCGGCAAGCAGCCACCCAGATTCGCCGACAACGCCACCTCGCGCTACGCTTGGGTGGTCTTATTCCGGCCTACCCGGTTATAGAATATTCGTCTGATTATTTTTTCCGAACTTGTGCCAACACTCACACCGTCTTTGATTCACCAAGTTGTTTCAACGGGTTTACGACACGCAAAACACCTTCGAAAACCAAGCTATCTTGCATGTCCTCGGAATACAAAACAGTGCAATCAGATTGTAAAGCCGCGAATGAAAGCATAAAGCCAGATATTCGAATCGACAAAGCACCGCTCATCGTTCATGAGCTTGTTCCCGCGTCAATGGCTGGAAATCGTCGAACACCATAGGATTGTCGAACAAGTCGGCAATGGCGTCGTAGGACTCAACGACGCGATCTTCACTCTCTTCAAGCAGCAACAAAACTCGTACCCGTCGGCCATCGACTAGATGCAGAGATTCTGGAACCGGTATGGCACCGTGGGATAGTTGGCTCTCAAATTCGATAGCTTGCATGGGGTTGTCTCCTGTATGAAAGGATTATAAGGGAATACCACGCCGAAAGGTACGCTAAAGGCTTACATCAGCAGGCATAGCCGTTTTGTAGTATTTTTTATACGTGCTTAACTCGCTTCAATCCGCTATTTTCAGGTTATATTTTCGCACCCGATAACGTAGCGTTTCCCTGGTTGCTCCCAGCGCCCTGGCTGCTGCGGTCAGGTTGTTATCCGCCCGTTCCAGGGCTGTCTTGATAATAAACGTCCAGCGCCATGCTGCCATCCAAGGGCAACCAAATACCCTGTTCGGTTTGCATCGCTTCGACGGAAAGCTGTCCGGGCAATTGCAGCCATTGTCCGGGGAAGGTCGGCCCGTCGGAAAACAATACGCAACGCTCGATGACGTTACGCAGTTCCCTGACGTTGCCCGGCCAGTAATGCGCTTTAAGCTTGTCCCACACCGCATCGGGGATGTCTTTAACCTGCCGCCCGGCTTTGGCGTTGTACTCGGCAACAAATAACGGCACCAGTTCGTCCAGGTCTTCCACCGCTTCGCGTAACGGCGGCAAGATTAGCTTGAACACGCTTAAACGGTGGTATAAATCAGCGCGAAAGCTGCCGTCCTGGGCCATTTTTTCCAGATCGCGGTTGCTGGCGGCGACTATCTGCACATCGACCTGGATTTCCTTTTCCCCGCCCAAGCGCCGGACTTTGTGATCTTCAATCACTTTGAGCAATTTGGCCTGCAAATCCAGCGGCATTTCGCCGATTTCGTCCATGAACAATGTGCCGCCGTCGGCCTGTTCGAGCAGGCCGCGATGCCGTCCTGCGGCTCCGGTAAATGCGCCGGGTTCGTGGCCGAATAATTCCGACTCCAGCAGCTCCCGTGGCAGCGCCGCACAGTTCACTTCGATCATCGGTTGCTGGGCGCGAGAACTCCCGTAGTGCAAGATACGCGCACTCTCACCGCCGATAATCAACGCGCTGAACGGCACTTGGGTCAGCTTTACCAATAATTGCCGTACACCCTGCGCCTGCCGACTATGGCCGACATAAGCATCCGCTGTATAACGCCGATGCCGGTGCTTGGTTTGATCAACAACCCGCCGTTGAATCGACGCACTACGCGCCGCGCTGGCGACGATCAGATCAAGCCGATCCAGATCGCAGGGCTTTTCCAGAAAATCATATGCGCCCAGCCGCAGAGCCCTGACCGAATCCGGTACGTTGCCGTAGCCGGTTAAGAACAGCCATTCAGCATAACCAATCTCTTTTTTTATCTTTTCCATGAAATCCAGCGCGTTACCATCCGGCAAATTCATGTCGGAAAGAATCAGTAACGGCTCGACTTTTTTGTTCAGCAATAACTCCCTAGCCTCACGTAGATTGGTTGCCAACACCACGTCCCAACCGGACTGCCGGTAATGACGTGACAGCTCGGAACCTAACAGTTTTTCATCTTCAATGATCAGCAGGGTTTCTATCATGATTTATCTCTGGCTAGGCATTCATTGGGCAAAAAAATAGATACGCAGGCACCATGAGTTTCTTGATTGGTCAGACTGATTGTACCGCCGACATCTTTGACAAAGCGCTGCACCATCGCCAGCCCCAAACCGGTGCCGCGTTGCCTGCTGGTGCGAAATGGCCGGATACCATGCTCCAGCATGTCCTTGGAAAAGCCGATGCCGTCATCCTGCACGTCGATGCGTAGTCCTTGTTTGGATGTGCGAGCCTTGATGCGGATGGTTCCTGAATTACCTTCAAGGGCATCGGCCGCATTCAATATCAAATTCAACAAGGCCTGCCGCAATCCGCTCTCAGGCAGGTGTACCGGCAACGCACAGGGAGCCTCAATTTCCAGCTGTATGGCTTCGGGAATCTGGTAACGAGTCAACGCGACCAAATCCCAAATTAACGTCCGTACATCAAAAGCGGTGGTTTCTTCCGGCGAATGACGACTTTGATCGAGCATGTCGTTAAGCAAACTCGCCATCCGTTTCAGTTCGGCATTGATTAAATCCAGCCTTTCAAGCTGATCCCGGTCATCAATTTCACGGCGTAAATTAAGAATTGCCATTTGAATCCCCGCCAACGGATTGCGTATCTCATGGGCTAGCTCTGCCGCCACTTCACCAATTGCCGCCAGCCGGTCGGCTCTCGCCAGACTGTATTGCTGTTCCAGTAAAGCTTGGGTCGCCAACCTGACTTCATGTTGCAGCGATTGAGCATGCAAACGGTTGGCATCTTCCAGTTCCGCCAGATGTTTAACCATCTCGTTATAGCTGATAAATACCGGCAACAGCAGAGGATCAAGATGGTCGGTGGTGATCGGGGTAAAATTTTCTTCGGTCAAATGTTGCAGCAATTCCTTCAAATCGTTAAGCGGATGCAAGATTCTATAGCGTAAAAATAATACTGCCACAACCAAAATTGCTGTGAATATTGCCAAGGCTACATATAGTTCGGCTTGCGTATCCAGACTGATATTTTCCAGCAATTCATCGCGCTGCAAGGTCTCGTTATCCAGCGTTTTATCCATCAAGTTAAGCGCCGCCAACAGATGCTTATGCTGGTCTTCTTTTTTTAATGCGGTCAAGTCAGACAGCATGGTTCTGACTGTTTCCAGGCTTGCTCTGGTCTCCGCCGACAAATAACGCTTATCTGCCATTAAAGCATCCATCTCACCCAGGGTTTTGGTCAGCGCCTCAGGGTGCGAATCCGACACCGTGTCGGTCAGATATTCAATCAGCGATTGCTGTAGTCCCACCGACACATTTTGTATGCGGTGCGAATAATTGACATAAGAAAAAACCGTTTCAAAGTGATGTACATTCCGCCAGATCATGCCGCCGAGTATGGCGAGCGCCATCAACAATAAACCCAGGAAGGCCACGCCACGCCGCTGGGCAGGACGGTAAAAAATCGGTGTCATTTAAAATAAAATTGTCGTGGTGAAAAAAGTTGGTTTTTTAGCCTGGAGCCTGATCAATAACTTAGCTACAAATAAACTGATAAGATAATCCGCTCTGATTGTCTTATGCGTATACTGGTTCATAAGTTAAATAATTTCAAAGGAGAAAATCACCGTAATCAGTGTCATTGAAACCAATCCAAGCAAGAAGATTATTTCCGCCCAGCGCTCCAAACGTTCGGTGCTTTGCTCTAAACGAATCGATGAAAATGAAAGTAAAGCGCTGGCGTTGCTGAGCAAGCCCTGTTTAGCCAGTAATTCGGCTTCAACAAAATGCGCCTTGGCGCTGTGTCGGGATGGTCATGCAGCACCTTGTCCATCTAGACTGCGCTTCATTAAATTTCCCCGCTTCAGCCGCCAAATAAACTTGATGCATCGTGGGTTCTTCTTCAGCAAAAGCGGGCGCGGCTAAAAACAGCAGTGCGAGGGTAATAATAGAAGGTTTTAACATGGTTCAACTCCTAGCCTAAATTGTGTAGTTTATAAGTTTGATACGACAAAGAAAATAATCCCGTTTCATTATCGCTCATACCCGCCTGCACCGATACCTGATTGTTTGTGCCGGGGTTGGGACTGGTTAAAACATGGCTTGAACATCGTATTTTTAAATCTTTTGCAAGTAATAGACCGCTGATAACGAACGCATACAATTCAAATGATAAGAGTACTCTTCCAACAAAACAGCTCATTAAAGAGGAGGGGGAACAACCGGTCAATATCAGTTTTCTCGGTGCATAACAACCATCAATCTGCAACAGCCAGAATCACCGCACCGGCTTTAAATACCGCCGTGGCCGGTTTGCCTTTGCTCAAGCCCAAGGCTTCGACGCTGTCGTTGGTGACGGTGGCGGCAACCTGCTCGCCGCCTTTTAGCTCGATATCGACTTCGGCGTTGACAGCGCCGGGTTTAACCTGGGTTATCGTGCCTTGCAGCTGGTTGCGCGCCGAAAGCCGGTAGCCGCCGAAATCGGTGACAATGATGATTTGCGGAGCCTTGACCAGCGCGACCACTTCCAGGCCGATCTTGATCCCCAGCGTTTCGACGGACTCTTTGGTAATCGAGGCGACGATGGCTTCCCCGCCCTTCAAGCCGACATGAACTTCGGCATTAACCGCGCCGATAATTACTTGGCTAACGGTACCGGTAAACTGATTTCGAGCACTTACTTTCATGATAAATCTCCTCAGTATTGATTAATTTAATATCGATGTACCCTTGATCTGCACATAAACCGCCATGCCGATCTGCAAATCCAGCAATAGCGCCGATTTGCGGGTTATGTGCGCCAGCAACGCTTGATCGCCGACCTGAAACCTAATCACACTCTGACTGTCGCGACCGTCGGCGATGCCGGTGATAGTCGCGGGCAGCACATTGAGAATGCTGGTGGCGGTCGGCGCTTCAAGCGCGATGCTGACGTCACGGGCGTAAATCTGTACCCGCAATGGTGTACCGACCGGGGCATCGACTGCCGGTAGGCTGAGAGAGCCTCCGGCAAAAGCGACGCGGGTCAGATGGTAGTCGGCTTCATGTTCGGCCACTGTCGCCTGCCAAACCGTGGCGGCCTCCCGGTCTTGCGCCAGCGGCACGTCGAGACGGCTTTGCGTTTCCGACAGCGGCCCCGAAGCCAATGCCTGACCGTCTTCCAGAATCACCAGCGTGTCGGCCAATTGCGCGACCTCCTGCTGAGAGTGGGTGACGTACAGCACCGGAATGTCCAGTTGCTGATGCAGGCGACTTAAAAACGGCAGGATTTCCTGTTTGCGCTTGAAATCCAATGACGCCAGCGGCTCATCCATCAGCAGGATTTCCGGGTTCAGCGCCAGCGCACGGGCGATGGCGACCCGCTGCCGTTCGCCGCCGGACAAGTGTTCCGGCATGCGCTCCATTAAGTGGCCGATGCCCAGTAACTCAAGGGTTTGCTCCAGCTTGACCGTGCCAGGATTTTGTTTAGCTCGCTTCAAACCGTAGTGCAGATTACCCCGCACCGTTAAATGTGGAAACAGGTTGGCTTCCTGAAATACATAACCCAATGGGCGTTTATGCGTGGGTAGAAACAGGTCGCACTCGCTGTCTTGCCAAACATGGCCGTTGATTGCCAGAAACCCTTGCGGTGCACGTTGCAGTCCGGCGATGCAGCGCAGCAAAGTGGTTTTGCCGGAGCCGGAATGGCCGAACAAAACCGTAATGCCGGAGCCGGGCAACTTTAAATCGACGTCTAATTTAAAGTCGCCGTAATCGAGCTGGAAGCGGGCTAGTATTGTTGTCATAATATTTTTTTAAATATATGGAACACGGATTTTACTGATTTTCACTGATAGAAATGCCTATGAAATGGCCAAAGCAAGCTTTGGACTCCAAAAAAGCCAGTCGCCGGAGTTCAAAGCTTGCTTTGAAGGGCGGGCAAAGACGATAAATGACAATCCGTCTAATCCGTGCGATCCGTGTTCCATTTCTATCACTTAATAAATTGCCGATTATTTAAGCGGGTGGGCGACGGGATGCGTTTTCAGCACGGTATACAACACCAGCAATACGCTAAATGAGAATAACAGCAAGCAGCCTGCCAGCCAGTGGGCTTCTGTGTATTCCAGGGCTTCGACATGGTTGTAGATTTGCACCGACACCACGCGGGTCTTGTCGGGAATATTACCGCCGACCATCAGCACTACGCCGAATTCGCCGACGGTATGCGCAAAGCCTAAAATAGCGGCAGTTAGGAAGCCGGGTTTCGCGAGCGGCACGACAACGCTGAAAAAACTATCCAAAGGGCTGGCGCGCAAGGTTGCCGCCGCTTCCAGAGGATGTTCGCCGATCGTAGCGAACGCGGTTTGTAAAGGTTGCACGACAAACGGCAACGAATACAGCACCGATGCCACCACCAGACCGGGGAAGGTGAACGGCAATGTGCCCAAACCCAGCCAAATCGTGAGTTTTCCGATTGCCCCGGCCGGCCCCATCAGCACCAGCAAATAAAAGCCCAATACCGTCGGCGGCAGCACCAGCGGCAGCGCTACGACGGCATTGATGACGCCTTTCCATGCGGATCGCGTCCGGGCAAGCCACCAAGCCAACGGAGTGCCGAACAGCAACATCAATAAGGTGGCGATGCTGGCGACCTTGAATGTTAAGAATAATGCGCCGAGATCGGCAGGGGTTAGCATAAAAATGCCTCGTTTGCTGGTTCCCAAGCTCCAGCTTGGGAATTCGGTACTGGAAGCTCCAGCTTCCCGTCTCGCGAAGCTACGACTTGCATGGATGCAGGACGACTGCATGGATGCAGGAGGTAGAGTAACGCAGGGAGCAGTTGCCGCGGTAGAGCAACGCAGGAGCGGTTGCCGAGAGCTTCGCCATCTGGGTTCCCAAGCTGGAGCTTGGGAACCAGCAATAATGTTAAAAGCAGTGTGTCGAGATCAGCTGGGGTTAGCATGTGCACCTCGTTTATGCGTGGGTAAACCATACCCGTATTTTTCGATAATCGTCAACGCCGGGGCGGATTTTAAATAGTCCAACAACGCCGGTGCAGCCGGATTTTCGGCTCCCTTAGTCAATAGCACTGCATCTTGCCGGATCGGCGCATGAAGGTCGTCTGGAATAATCCAGCCTGAACCGGCAGCGATTTTACCGTTTTCTATGACTTGCGATAAGGCCACAAAACCCAGTTCGGCGTTGCCGGTGCTGATGAATTGGTGAGTTTGCGCGATGTTTTCGCCCAATACAAATAACGGGCTTAGCTTGTCTTGTAGATTCAGGCCTTTTAATACGTCCACTGCCGCCGCTCCGTAAGGGGCAAGCTTAGGATCGGCCAGAGCCAGATGCTTAAAGCCGCCGGTTGTCAGAATTTTCCCCTGATCGTCGACATAGCCGGGTGTAGCCGACCACAGCACCAGTTTGCCCAGCGCGTAGGTAAAATGACTGTTCGGTACGGCCAGACCGGCTTGCTCTAATTTCTGTGGACTTTTTTCGTCCGCCGATAGCAAGACTTCAAAAGGTGCGCCGTTTTCCAGTTGCGAGACGAATTTGCCGGATGAGCCAAACGATAATTTGGCGCTATGGCCGGTCGCTTTTTCAAATTCGGCGGCGATTTCGGTCATCGGCTTGCTGAAATTGGCTGCGACAGCGACCAGGACTGTTGCGGCTATGCTGGTTTGGCTTAATAGCAGCAACGTTAAGGCTATGGCAGGGCGGAAAAAAGTGGTTGGTAGCATGAGCTATCTCCAAAGGTGAGGGAAAGAAGGCCTGGCAAGCGCCTTAAAATCTAAGCATGCTTTGCACATAGAAATAATCGATGTCTTGGGCATTGGGGGCCGACGGCGCTTTTCTGGCAAACTCGCCCTTAAACAAATGCGCCCAACCTGTTTCAAGGCTTAGGCTGCTGTTGACATCCCAGCGAGCCGACAAGTCCAGCTGATGGCCGACAAAATCGCCGCTGCGGCCGGTTGTGTCTTGTAGTCCGGCGGTGATCCAGCTGTCTTTGGCCGATGCCAGCCAGAATACGCGATGGCTAAGCGTGGCTTGCACATCGGAACGCGGTGAAACGTTGATGCGGTAGCCAGGGCTGTTGATGTTGCTGCGGGCAAAAGCGCCGTAAATGCCGGTGGGGCCGTATTCGAAACGGCGGGCGCCGTACAGGGTGTCGAAGCGCTGATCTTTGCCGTCATTGGGGTTGTCATCGCCGCCGGCGTAGTCGTATTCCAGTCCCAGGCGCGGCGACCACGGTATATCGAAGGTATAGCCGACATCGGCATGCTGATACCAGGCCTGATGCTGTAAATCTTTACCGTCGTTGGCGGCGGTGGTGGCCCGTACCGTGCCGAACTGGCCGATGGTTTCCAGTTGAAAGTCGAATTCAGATTTGGCGGGTTTGATGTAAAAACGCATGCCGGGCGTAAAATAGCGGCGATTGCGGGTCGGATTGCGGACGCTGTCGCTCTCGTCAAGATGATACAGATAAACCTCGCTGTTGATGCCCCAGCCCAGGTTGTACAGCTCCAAAAAACCGCCGGAAAACAAGGTGTGGGTGTCCTTTTCGTCCCATTCATGTTTTTCGTTGAGTATGTCGGCGGCGGCAGTCGGGTAGCGGATGACCGGCATGGTGACAAAGCCGTTGAATTGCCAGTTACCGTAATCCAGCAGGCGCAGGTTTACCCCGGTAAAGCTGTTGATGGTGTTGCGCATTGCGTTCCTGGCAATCAATCGGCGGCTGCCTAAATTCAGGGTTTGCCGACCGGCAGTCACCTCGGCGCCGATGCCGCTGTATAAAACATTTTGGTCTGCCCAGGCGGCATAACCTTGGATAAAATCGGCTTGGTCGGCATGGGTGTTATTCACCCCGGAACCGCTATCCGCACCCAATGCTCTTGCATCCAGAAATTCCGCGCCGAGCCGGAACGAGCCCAGAGTGGCTTGCAGCCAAAGGTCGGTTTGCAGCGGAATTTGCTGGTCGCCGCCTTTGCCGTTGGCATTGAATCTGCCGTCCATTGTTTCGTAGCGGGTGCGTTGCTCTAAAGACATTGATAGCCATTTCGGCAACTTCAGTGTGTCGTGCAGGTTCCAGACCGGTTTTTCGTATTTATCGGATCCCAGCAACGCATCGGGCATCTGGCTGGCAAAGGGCGCGACAGGCGGTTTGCTGTATTTTTTCTTTTCAGCTGCCTGAATAGTATCGCTGCCGCCCATGCAAAAGCCGCCGGCGACAATTAAGCTGAGTGTATGGCTGACAGCAGCACCGGCAAGAGGTATTCTTCGCATCATCAATGGCCTATAATCGCAAATATCGAATTCACATCGACATTGGTTTGTCGATGCACACGGCCTTAGTTTAATACGTTATGTACAAAAGTAAATAACGAATACGGAAACAGGCTGTTTCCTTATGGAAAATAATGTTTGTCGCAACAAGATCCAATCCCCCTGCAAAGCAGGTTATTAATCCCCCCGTTGATTTATGTCCGAAACCATCAATAGTAACAACACTGGGCCAACCTGGATCAAGGGCGAATTGCGGCTGGCCGACATGCTGGATAGCCGCATGATCGGTTTGCTAAGGGCGATAGATCAAAGCGGCTCCATCAATCAGGCCGCCAAGCAGGTGGGCTTGAGTTACAAAGGCGCCTGGCAGATCATCGAAAGAGCCAACAACGGCGCGCCGAAAACATTAGTTTCCACCGCCACCGGCGGCAGCAAGGGCGGCGGGACTTGTTTAACCGAGGCGGGACGTTCTTTGTTGGCGCTGTTTACCGACCTGGAACAACAACATCGGCAGTTTCTTGAGCAGCTCAATCGTAGTCTCGCCGACGATCCCGAAACGGTTTTGCTGTTGCAGCGCCTGGTGGTTAAAACCAGCGCCCGCAACCAGATTTTCGGCAGCATTGTCGCGATTCAAGCCGATGCGGTCAATGCAGAGGTTATCGTGAAATTGAAAGGGGGCGAACAGATTATTGCCACCATCACCCAGACATCGCTCAGCGATCTTGGGTTACAGGTCGGCGCCGATGCGGTATTGTTGATCAATAGCACCGATATAATGCTGACAACCGATCCCGGCACCAATCGCTTTTCAGCACGCAACCGTTTGTCCGGCAACGTGATTCGCGTCCAGCAGGACGAGGTGAATGCAGAGGTGATTATTTTGTTACCCTGCGGTGAAACACTGGTCGCCATGATTACGCAGCAAAGCGCAAAGAGTCTGGCGCTTATGCCCGGCATATCGGTATGGGTGATGTTTAAAACCAACGTACCGGTTCTGGGAGTCATGCAGCCACTTTGATACAGGCGCCCTTCCCGCCAACCAAATCCGCATTATCCATATTCTATTAATCACTCCATTGTTCGCTGAACGCACGATAGAACGCCCTGTCGGAGACGGTTGCACCGCGTCTGCAGACCAACTCGCAGGCAAAAGTTTGCGCTCGTTCCAAGGTTGTTTCTAAAGGCCATTGCTTGCTTAATCCCAGTAACAACAACGCGGCGAAAGCATCGCCCGCGCCTACCGTATCAACCACCGCAGTGCTGGGCGGTGGCTTTACGGTTACGAAGTGTTGCTGGCTGTCATAAGCGATAGCGCCTTGTTCGCCGCGTGTTACCACCAGCGTTTCAAGATCGAACTGCGCACAAAAAGCCTGCATGGCCGCTTCCAATCCAGATACTTCCGGGCATAGCGCGCTCAGTTCGGCTTCATTGAGTTTGACCCAATCCGCATCGTGAAGCAACGGCAGTAGCGTTTCCCGCTCCCACCAAGGCGGGCGCAAATTGACATCGATAAGCACCTTGCCTTGATGTTGAGCTTTGGCGGTTTGCAGCGCCCTGCGCGAGACCGGATTTCTGATTGCCAACGAACCGTGATACAAAATACCTTGCGTCTGTTTTTGCTCAAGTAAATTGCCGTCGATAAAATCGTAGGCGCTATCGGCAACGATGTCGTAATGCGGTTCGCCTTTGTGGATAAGCACTTGGACGCTACCGGTAGGATGTGCGAGGTCTGTTTGCACCGCGTCACGACTCATATTCCAGCCGTCCATTAATGCGGCGATTTCGTGTCCCGACGGATCATCGCCAATCCGGCTGATGAAGCGGGGCGCTTGTCCGAACGCCTGTAGATGCCAAGCGACATTGAACGGCGCCCCGCCCAAAACACGGCTGCCGTCGGGAAAATGGTCGAACAGCACTTCGCCGAAAACGTGAAAAAGGGGATTATTATTCATAAGCTTGTTTTATAAAAAGCTAAGGCTCAGGGTGAGATAATGGGCGCGCTCAATTGCCTTTCATGCCCAGAAAGTAGTGTAGTATAAAGAAATATTCATATCATCAGCTAAAAGCAATGAGTACAAGCCCGTCATAACCAGGACTTAATCATGATGAACACTAAAAAAATAAACAGGGTCGATACCACCAGCGCATTCTGGAGCACCTCTGCCGATCAGCAACTAAAACAGCTGAACACAACAACCCAAGGCTTGAGCAATGAAGAAGCCAACCAGCGTATAAAACGCTATGGCGCAAACCGGCTGAACAACAAAAAACAAACCGGAAACTTGCGGCTGTTTTTGGCCCAGTTCAAAAGCTCCATCATCCTGATACTGCTGTTTGCCACCGGTTTGTCATTCTATTTACATGACCGGCTGGATGCGGCAATCATTTTATCGATAGTGCTGGTCAGCGGTTTGCTGGGCTTCTGGCAGGAAAAAGGCGCGGCCAGCGCCATCGAAAAACTGTTGGCTATCGTGCAAATCAAGGTCAGTGTGCTTCGTGACGGTATTGCGAGCGAGATTGCCGCCGAAAACCTGATTCCCGGAGATATTATCCTGCTCAAGGCCGGTGACGTTATTCCGGGAGATTGCTTGATCCTGAAGTCCGACAACCTGTTTGTCGACGAAGCCATCTTGACCGGCGAGAGTTACCCTGTCGAAAAATTGCCCGGCGTGTCGCCGAGCAAAACTGCATTAAGCCAGCGCACCAACGCCTTGTGGATGGGAACGCATGTGCAGAGCGGCGATGGCACGGCGCTGGTAGTTGCCACGGGACAAACCACCGAATTCGGCAAACTGTCCTTGCGCATCAAATTGAAAGCGCCTGAAACCGAGTTCGAAAGCGGCATCCGGCACTTCGGTTATCTGTTGATGGAAATCACGCTGATACTGGTGATGCTGATTTTTGCGGTGAATGTCTATCTCGAAAAAGCGGTGCTGGATTCGTTTTTGTTCGCGCTGGCGCTGGCCGTGGGCTTAACGCCGCAATTGTTGCCCGCAATCATCAGCATCAATCTGGCTCACGGTGCCAAACGCATGGCCGAGCAAAAAGTCATCGTCAAGCAATTGGCCTCCATCGAGAACTTCGGCAGCATGAACGTACTGTGTTCGGACAAAACCGGTACCTTGACCGAAGGCACCGTGCATCTGCACGATACGCTTGACCTATCCGGCAAGGCCAGCGACAAGGTGGCTTTTTATGCTTACCTCAATTCCATTTATGAAACCGGATTTGGCAACCCTATCGATGAGGCGATCCGGCAATATCGGCAATTCGATGTAACCGGCTGCGCAAAACTGGCAGAAATTCCCTATGATTTTTATCGCAAACGCTTAAGCCTGTTGATTTCAAAGGAGGGTGAAAACATCTTGATCACCAAAGGAGCGTTAATCAATATCCTTGACGCATGCTCTGAGGCGGAAAATGCCGATGGTACGCTGGTACCTATTGAGTCAGCAAGTGAGCAGATTCAGCAGCGTTATGAAGATTTCAGCCGCCAGGGATTTCGCACCTTAGGGTTGGCCTATAAGCCGATGGATACCCAGGCGCGGATAGCTAAAACCGACGAGACCGGAATGCGCTTTTTAGGTTTCCTGCTGTTTTTCGACCCGCCCAAAGCGGACTGCGCCGAGACCATCAAACAGCTGCGCGAACTGGGCGTGACGCTAAAAATCATTACCGGCGATAATCGGCTGGTAGCCGCCACCGTCAGTAAGCAATTGGGTTTGGCCGAACACGAAATCCTGACCGGCCCGGAAATAGATCAAATGAGCGGCAGAGCCTTGATGCATAAGGTAGCAAAAGTCGATTTATTCGCCGAAGTCGAACCCAACCAAAAAGAACGCATTATCATTGCGCTGAAAAAAGCCGGTTTTGTGGTCGGCTATATGGGCGACGGCATTAATGACGTGTCCGCTCTCCATGCTGCCGATGTCGGCATTTCGGTCGATAGCGCCGCCGACATCGCCAAACAAACTGCCGAAATTGTGCTGCTGGAAAAAGACTTAGGCGTTCGCGAAGGACGCATCACCTTTGCCAACACGCTGAAATACGTGTTCATGGCAACCAGCTCCAATTTCGGCAACATGTTCAGCATGGCGGGCGCATCGTTATTTTTGCCGTTTCTGCCGCTATTGCCCAAGCAAATCCTGCTGACCAACTTGCTGACTGATTTCCCGGAAATGACCATCGCCTCGGATAATGTCGATGCGGACATGGTCTCAGAACCCCGGCGCTGGGATATTAAATTCATCCGTAAATTTATGATCACCTTCGGTTTTGTCAGCTCGTTGTTCGATTTTATGACCTTCGGCTTACTGTTATTGATGGATGTTTCGGTGGAGCAATTTCGCACCGCCTGGTTTGTCGAATCGGTGGTTTCGGCCGCGCTGATCGTGTTTGTGGTGCGCAGTAGCAAGCCGTTTTTTTCTACGCGTCCCGGTAATTATTTGATTGCCGCTACGCTGACCATCGTCGCCATCACCGTGGCCTTACCCTATACGCCGATAGCGTCGTTAATAGGTTTTGAGCCGCTGCCGCTTAAGTTACTCGGCTTGCTCGGCATCATAGTTGCGCTGTATATCTCAACGGCTGAGATAGCAAAGCATGTTTTTTATCGTTTGGTGAAAATGTAAAGTCAGTTTGTAAGCAGCAGTACATTAACTTGTTTGCCTACATTCTAGTCCCGGTCATATATCTTAATTACCCATTCATAAAACCATGCCGGTCGAAACAACACGACGTAAATCAACACTATCGGAGTAATGGGAATGGGGCCAATCTCAATAATTGAGATAACTATAAGAGCAAGAATACAGAGAATGCGCATAATTAATCTGGATTTATGTTAAGTAGAGCAAATGGACTATTAATTAAATATTAGTAAATTTGAAAAACAATAATGACATGTCATATAAAAATGCGGAGAATAAATAACCTAACGGCAAACCCTTGATAAGGAAAAAACAGCATGAATTTACTCGAAAAACTGTTTTCTTACGAACGTTTCGAAATGGATTGGCGGCGTTTGCTGATGCAAGGCGCGCTAATTGTACTGACCGGCGTCACGCTCGCAATGGCCAGCGCACTCAACCCTGATGCGATGGTTCTGACCGCGCGGCATCTTTCCTGGCTTCCTGTCAGCGGCATGGTTGTTTTATCGCTCGGCTTGCTGGAATGTCTCGATGCCGCTCTTGCCAAGGAAACGCGCGATTTCCTCCAGAACCTGCAAGTCGGAGTGCTTGATGTGGTTATCGGCGGACTGATTATCCTAAGCGTAACGGCAGAGCCCGCCCGCCTAAGTATGATGATTGCGGCTTTTTTAATCGTTCGCGGCATCGTGCGGGTCACCCTGGTTTATGCGTTACGCCTGCCTCATACCCTATCCACCTCGCTCGGCGGTTTGCTATCGATCATCATGGGATTGTTAGTCTGGCTGGAGTGGCCTACCGGGGATGGCTGGTTTATATCCCTGTGCCTGAATGCCGAAATTGCAGTACGGGGCTGGGCGATGATGACCTTCGCGCTGTGGGTGAGGACGCAAAAGGCGGATGAGGTTGAATAACTTTTGCCCGCCTAAAGCGATGAGCAAAAGTTACTCATCAACCCACTCATAAATCTCTGTCAAAGCGGTATCGCACTGGCAGCAACTGGTACCGCAAGACGCGGTCAACGGCAGTTTGCGTACTTTGCCTTTGCTGATCCATTTATCCAGCATGCCCCTCAGGGCATCGGCATCCATATTGAAGTGAGTAATTAAATCCGCCAGCGCAACCCGGCGCTGCTCCTTTAAATAAGCCCTTAAATCAGACAGGATCACTTAAAGACTCCGGGTTTGGTTTTACGCCTGTTGCATCGGCGTTTTTACCGAGCAGCCACAAGCCTAATAATACGGCAGAAAAGGCAACGATTAATCCGGCTATCCAGACCAATGAATAGTCGGGATGCAGGCTGTAGGTTATCGCCTGATAAAAGATTGTTGCGGTCATATAGGCAATGCCGGTAGTCCAAAACAGCACAAACAAAGTCCAGTTGATATTGGTTTCCCGGTAGATTGCGGCAGTTGCGGCGACACACGGCGCATACAGCAAGATAAACAACAAATAGGCGAAGGCCCCGGCTTTGCCGTCAAAACTTTGCTGCATTGCGGCGAAGGTGCCGGTATTGACTTCCTGCTCGCTGGCTGCCGCTGCCATATCATCGACGGTGCCTATATTCAGGCCCAAGGGGTCTAACAGGTTGTCGGCAACATCTTGCAGGTTTTTAGGCACGGTCAAGCAGGCGCCGATTAAAGCCTGTTCGAGACTGAATGGCGCTTTTTCGGCGTCTGTGTCGGTCGCCGCCATCTGGCTGTACAAGGCATCCAAGGTTCCAACCACCGCTTCTTTGGCTAAAACGCCGGTAAATATGCCGACCGTTGCAGGCCAGTTGTCTTTATCTATGCCCATCGGCTTGAACGCCGGGGTCAGGCTGCGACCGATCTCGCTTAATACCGATTTATTACTGTTTTCCTGGCCGAATGTGCCGTCTGTGCCCAGTGCATTAAGAAAATTCAGCACTAACACCATCGGCACGATGACTTTGCCTGCGTTGAACAAAAAGGACTTTAGCCGATCCCAGGTTCTGATAAAAACGCCGCGCACTGTCGGCATGTGGTAGGCGGGCAGTTCCATAATAAAGGGAGACGACTCCCCTTTAAATAAAGTGTGGCGCATGATTAAGCCGGTCAACACCGCAACGGCTATGCCCAATAAATACAAGCCGAAAACCAGGTTCTGGCCGCCGACCGGAAAAAATGCAGCGGCGAACAGGGCGTAAACCGGCAACCGTGCACCACAGGACATGAACGGGTTCATCAGGTTGGTCAATATCCGGTCGCGCTGGCTTTCCAGCGTCCGCGTCGCCATAATCGCCGGGACATTGCAGCCGAAACCGACGATCATCGGCACGAAGGATTTGCCGGGCAAGCCGATCATGCGCATGAACCTGTCCATCACGAACGCCGCCCTGGCCATGTAGCCGGAATCTTCCAGCGCCGACAGGAACATGAACAGGAAACCGACAATCGGGATAAAGGTGGCGACGACCTGGATGCCGCCGCCTATGCCATTGGTAATTAATACCACCAGCCATTGCGGCCAATTCAGATTAGTGAGCGCCAAGCTTAGGCTGTCGATCAATAAAGCGCCTACGGCTTGGTCGAAAAAATCGACGAAGGCGCTGCCGATATTGATGGTGAACATGAACATCGCATACATGACCAACAGGAAAACCGGAATACCCAAAAAACGGTTCAAGACGATGCTGTCGATTTTATCAGTGGTGTGCCGGGGCACTTCGTTTAGCTTGCAGACCGCGCCGCTGGTCAATTCGTTGACGAAGCCGTAACGGGCATCGGCGGCGAGGATGTCGATTTCATCATCGGTTTCGCTCTCCACCCGGCGCTGTAATTCGGCGGCTTCTTGTAGGGGCGACTTCAGTCGCCCAAGGGCGAATAAATTCGCCCCCACAATCTGTTTGGCCAAGGTATCGTCTTCCAGCAAGCGCACGGCCAGCCAGCGCAGGTCGCAATGGTGTCGCTGTGCGGCCTCAATCAACGACGGGGAAATATCATCGATGGCCTGCTCCAGTGCGGAGATATAGCTGATTTTTGCGCTAGGTATCGGCTTGGCGATGGCGGCGCTGTTGATTGCCGTCATTAATGCGCCGATGCCGCCTTTGGTCGAGGCGGTAATCGGGATAACCGGACAACCTAGTGATTGCGCAAGAAAATCGACATCTATCTTAATGCCGCGTTGCTTAACGGCATCCATCATATTGAGCGCTAAAATCATCGGCACCCGCATCTCGATCAGTTGCGAGGTCAGATACAGATTCCGTTCCAAATTGGAGGCATCGACGATGTTGATGATCAAATCGGCTTGTTTGGACGCGACATAATCACGGGCGACTTTTTCATCCAAAGAGACTTGGTCGTCGGCGGATTCCAAGGAATAGGTGCCGGGTAAATCGACCAGTTCGATCAGCTTATGATCGAACGTATATTCGCCGGTTTTTTTCTCGACCGTAACACCGGGCCAGTTGCCGACATGCTGCCGAGCGCCGGTCAGCGCATTAAACAGCGTCGTCTTGCCGCAATTAGGGTTGCCGACAACGCCAACGGTAAAATCAGTTTTCATTAAATCTTCTCTATCAACAATATCGCCGCTTCGTCCTTGCGTAGCGTTAATGAAAAGCCACGCAATTTTATTTCAACCGGATCCCCCATCGGCGCAAAACGGGTCACGCTAAACTCGGTTCCTGGCGTCAAGCCCATGGCCAGCAAGCGTTTGCGATAAGCTTTGCCGGATTGTTCAAAGCCGACGATCTTTCCAGAATCGCCCACGCCCAAATTTTTTAGGCTTATTGCCATAAATTTAGCATCGAAACAATGTGCATTAAAAACCTTCCAAAACAGCAGTTATCAACAATCATTCTCATTTAAGAGAACTATATCATAATAACCAGGATTTTCTGTATTTTTAAGCGAGTGATTTGAAGGGGAGAGTGTAAAGCAATGCGTCGCGTTTTAGGCTTGATGGCAGAACGAGCAAAGCGAGCTTTGGACTCCAAAAAACTGATGCCAGAGTTCGAGGCGACGGATGTGTAGGTAGGGGGAGCGGTTGGTAAGCTAATGCCATATGGGAAACGGAGCTATCGCTCAGCGTTCCCATATAGTTATTCTTGGAACTATCCTGAACTTTATACTTCGAATTCAGAGCGCTGATGACCTGCATTTTGCAATTCCTGCATCCATTTTGGTGCAACTCCACGGCCTGTCCATGTTTTGAAAGGATCGTCAGGATGACGATATTTAATGGCAACTTTTGCGCCCTTACGAGCAGCTCTCTTGTCGGGTTCGTGAATTTCCACAACAACGTCAATAGAAGCGGCCAATTCTTTAATCTGCGCGATAACTTCTTTACGCTTATTAGACTGCTTATTTTTTAATGCTTTTTCTGCATTTTCAATAACAGCTTGCAATTCATGTTCAGAAAGATTTTGATATTCGGTCATTTTTTAATCCTTAAAATAAAAAAACATAGTAAAATTATATCATATATTTAATTATATTGATAACCACAGTATAACTATTCGACCTTAAAATTTTTCTCATTTAATAAACGGTTGTTTTTATCAACCAGTCTTACAGTCCAGTTGCCTTTCTCCGAACCAGACAATAACTTGCGGCTTGATGTACGCCATGTATCATTCAATATAGCCAACTCCTGCCTGGAAACAACCGTGCCATTTTTGAGCCACTCATGATAAACCTTGCTACCTTTCATGGACTTTAATTCAGTAAAGTAATAAAGCCATACCGGATTTTTATGGCTAACATCCACAGCCTTGACCATATCACCTGTTGGCTCTTTATTATTAATCGCGTAAGTTAATAATGCTCTCGGTACATTAGAATTAACCTTTAAATATGCGTGCTCTTTAATAACTTTTTCTTGGTCTTGTTTTTTTATAACTGGCTTGGCAGGAGTATTGTCAGCTTTCTTATTAAGTTCTTTTTTCGAATTAATTAAGGGGTTGGTCTCAGCTACTGTCTGCCTGATTTTCGCCAATTTTTTTATCTCGGCTTTCTTTACCTTAATCTGCGGGACTGCCTGATTTTCTAGAGCATTAACTGACACCTCAACATTATTGACATCGGCCTTTTGCGTGCCAGTGCTAATAACATAAATCAGCCCCGCTAACACAAAAAGCAGCGCACAGGCAGCCATCACAATCCTTTTAATATTCCATTCCGTTACCATCACGGGTGCAACGTTCTCCGTCGCTTTTCCAGCTACCGGATAGCTAACTTTAATTACAATATTTTTTTTGTCTGTCATAAAATCACATCAAACCTGCATTAGGTGAAAACATTTAGCTGGCTAAGCTCCGTACATTTTAGTCGGAGAGCACATTAAATCTTGGTATATACTACTTAAGAGTTCAGACAAAGACAAAATCCTTGCAGAATAAATTGGACATTCATAATGAGTAAGCTGCTTAAACTTTTTCAAGATTCCTCTTCCCTCTATGGCAGCAATGCCGGTTTTGTTGAAAATTTATATGAACGCTACCTGGAAGACCCCGACTCGGTTGAACCCAGCTGGCAAGAAAAATTCAGCGAAATCCACAACGGCGCTGATTTTGAGACTCCTCACAGTCCTGTCATAGAACGCTTTGCACAACTGGCGCTTAAATCCCAAGGCAGATTGGCAAAATTACAAGGCTTTACCGAAGAAAGCGTCAAAAAGCAATCGGCTGTTGCCCGGCTGATTAATCATTACCGGGTTCGCGGACATCAAATTGCCGCCAATAATCCGCTGGGTAGAACCCTGCCTCCCCCGCCTGATATGGATCCTGCTTATTACGGCCTTTCCGAGCCCGACATGGATACGCTGTTCGACACCGGCACGCTTTACGGCGTTGACCGGTTGCCTTTGCGTGATATTATCGCCAACCTGCAAGAAATCTACTGCGGCAGCATCGGTTCCGAGTACATGCACATTGTCGACACTAATATCAGGCGTTGGATCATAAACCACCTGGAAAGCTCCAAAACCAACCTGGAACTGGAGCCTGAAAAAAAACACTGGCTGCTCAAATTACTGACTGCCGCCGAAGGCATAGAAAGCCATTTGCACAACCGGTTTGTCGGGCAAAAGCGTTTTTCCCTGGAAGGCGGCGAATCGCTGATTCCGATTCTGGACGAACTGATCCAAGGGTTCGGGACAAAAGGGATTAATGAAATCGTGATCGGCATGGCCCATCGGGGCCGGTTAAACGTATTGGTTAACATTCTGGGCAAAAGCCCAGCCAGCCTGTTCAATGACTTTGCCGGTACGTCGCCGCTTTCGCCGGGCGTCAGCACCGGCGATGTCAAATACCACATGGGTTTTTCATCCGACATTAGCACGTCCGGCGGCCCGGTACATTTGACGCTGGCATTCAACCCGTCGCATCTTGAAATCATCAACCCGGTGGTCGAAGGTTCGGTTAAAGCCCGTCAGGACAGAAAGGGCAAAGACGGCAAAAACACGGTCATCCCGATATTAATCCACGGCGATGCAGCCTTTTCCGGGCAAGGCATCATCATGGAAACCCTGAACATGTCGCAAACCCGCGCTTTTTCGACCGGCGGCACCGTGCATATCGTCATCAACAATCAAATCGGCTTTACCACCAGCAATCCGAAAGATGCGCGCTCCACGCTGTATTGCACCGATGTGGCCAGCATGATCCAGGCACCGGTTTTTCATGTCAACGGCGATGATCCCGACGCGGTCATATTCGTCACCAAACTGGCGATGGATTACCGGATGACCTTTAACAAGGATGTGGTGATCGACCTTATTTGCTATCGCAGGCTTGGTCACAATGAAGCCGACGAACCTTCGGCCACCCAGCCCTTGATGTACAAAAAAATCCGCAAACTGAAAACGACGCGGAAGCTTTATGCGGAAAAACTGATTAAAGCCGGGCTGATCACCGATGAACAAGCGGCAGAGCTGGAACAAAATTACCAACAGCTGCTGGAAGCCGGTGAAGTTGTTTCGCGGCCTGTTTTGGCCGACGGCCCCTACCCTTACACCAATCAATGGAATGAATTCCTGA
Source organism: Candidatus Methylobacter oryzae (assembly GCA_945861405.1). Taxonomy (GTDB): domain Bacteria; phylum Pseudomonadota; class Gammaproteobacteria; order Methylococcales; family Methylomonadaceae; genus Methylobacter_A; species Methylobacter_A oryzae_A. The sequence goes on from CAMAUL010000006.1 coordinate 62,376, forward strand.
ACGCTGACTGGAAGTCAGCCTGCAATACTTCGGTATCCATGGATCGCCTGCGCTTTTGCAACGACAGAATGCAACGGCTGCCAGCCGGTTTTGAAATGCATCCCAGAGTCGCCAAAGTCATGGAGAACCGCCGTAAAATGGCGGCGGGTGCCATGCCGCTGGACTGGGGTTTTGCCGAAAACATGGCCTATGCGACGCTGCTGATGGAAAAGTATCATGTCCGTTTGACCGGGCAGGATGTCGGACGCGGCACCTTTGTGCATCGCCATGCGGTGTTGCATAACCAATTGCACAATAAAACTTATACGCCGATCAAACACCTGGACAAAGACCAGGGCAATGCGCAGATTTTCGACTCGCTGCTGTCCGAAGCGGGCGTGTTGGGTTTCGAATACGGCTACAGCACTACAATGCCGAATACCCTGGTTATCTGGGAAGCGCAATTCGGCGATTTTGCCAATGGCGCGCAAGTGGTTATCGACCAATTTATCAGTTCCGGCGAAACCAAATGGGGCCGCCTATGCCATCTGGTGATGTTGCTGCCACACGGCTTTGAAGGCCAGGGGCCGGAGCACTCCTCCGCCCGGCTGGAGCGCTACCTGCAACTGTGCGCCGAACATAATATCCAGGTTTGCAGCCCGACCACGCCTGCGCAAATATTCCACCTGCTGCGCCGCCAGATGCTGCGCCCGTACCGCAAACCGCTGATCGTAATGAGTCCCAAGAGCTTGCTGCGGCATAAACTTGCTGTTTCCACACTGGAGGATTTAACCGACGGTCAGTTCCTGCCTTTGATCGGTGAGCAGGACGACATCAACCCCAAAAAAGTGACCCGCCTTATCATGTGTTCCGGCAAAGTCTATTACGACCTGCTGGAAGCGCGTCGTCATGACGAGCTAAAGCATGTCGCTATAGCTCGCATAGAGCAACTCTACCCTTTCCCTGACGAGTTGTTTAGGGCGGAAGTGGCCAGATACCCGCAACTGAAAGAGTTCATCTGGTGCCAGGAAGAGCCGCAAAATCAGGGCGCATGGTATCAATCACGGCATCACTTCAGCGATAATCTCGACCCCAAAATCAGCATGACTTATGCCGGTCGCGAGGCCTCGGCCGCGCCTGCGGTCGGTAATTTCCGCGTCCATATCGAACAACAAAAAGCCGTCGTTCAATCGGCTCTTTACGGCAAACTTTCAGGAAAATAACAATGAGCATTGAAATCCTAGTTCCGAATCTACCCGAATCCGTTTCCGATGCAACGCTAATCACTTGGCATAAGCAGCCCGGCGACACCGTGGTCAAGAATGAAAACCTTGTCGACCTTGAAACCGACAAAGTGGTACTTGAAGTTCCCGCACCGGAATCCGGTATCCTTGGAAAAATACTCAAGCAAAACGGCGCCATTGTGGTCGGCGGCGAAATATTGGCTTTGCTGGAACCCCAAGCCGTTGAGGCAAGCTCCAAAACGACGGCCGCCAGTGCAGAACCCGAGCAAGAAGAATCCGACATACCGCTAAGCCCTTCGGTACGCCGGTTAATCGCTGAAAATGCGTTGGATCCTTCTGTGATCAAAGGCTCAGGAAAAGACGGTCGCTTAACTAAAACCGATGTGATGGATTATCTGCATAAGAAAACCCTGCAAGAAGCCCAGCTGATAGTGCCGGTCGCAAAAGAAATCCCCCTCAGTCCCCCTTTTTCAAAGGGGGAGGTCAGCACTCCTATGCTTAAGGAGGAAACCGCAGGCAAGGGGATTTCAAACCTGCGCCCGGAGCAGCGAGTCCCGATGACCCGGCTAAGAGCCAAAGTGGCCGAGCGCCTGTTACAGGCCCAGCAAAATGCGGCGATGCTGACTACGTTTAACGAAGTCAACATGCAAAACGTGATCGACCTTCGCAACCAGTACAAAGAGCGCTTCGAGCAAAAACACCATGTCAAATTGGGCTTCATGTCGTTCTTTGTCAAAGCCTCTATCGAAGCTTTAAAACGCTTCCCGGCTATCAACGCCTCCATCGACGATAACGACATCATCTACCACGGCTACTACGACATCGGTATTGCGGTCAGCACCGAGCGCGGCTTGATTGTGCCGGTATTGCGCGATGCAGATCAGCTCGACTTTGCCGGTATCGAGCAAAGCATCGTCGATTTCGGTGCAAAAACCAAAGCAGGAACCTTGACTTACGATGACTTGAAAGGCGGCACCTTCACCATTACCAATGGCGGAATCTTCGGTTCGATGCTGTCCACGCCGATTCTCAACCCGCCGCAATGCGCCATCCTGGGTATGCATGCGATCAAGGAGCGGCCTGTGGTTGAAAACGGCCAAATCGTGATCAGGCCGATCATGTATCTGGCCTTATCGTACGATCACCGGCTGGTTGATGGTCGCGAGGCCGTGCAGTTTTTGGTCACTATCAAAGAATGCCTGGAAGCGCCCGCTCATTTGTTGCTTAATATATAGCAACTACTCATACAGATAAAAAATAGAACGCTGATGACGCAGATTAATATGATGAATACTGATAATTCAAAAAAATCTTATTTAATCATAATTATCAGCGTCATCTGCGTTCCATTGAATTTGATGGCTGAGTAGTTACCCGGTTTTTTTAGGATAAACCATGGCAAAAAAACACACCAATTTGTATGACGTCATCGTCATCGGCGCAGGCCCCGCAGGCTATTCCAGCGCGATTCGTTGCGCCCAGCTCGGTCTGAAAACCGCCTGCATCGATAGCTGGTGCGACCACAAGGGTAAACGCAGCCTCGGCGGCACTTACCTTAATGCCGGTTGCGTTGCGTCTATCGCCCTGCTGGAATCGGCAAAAATTTACCACTCGTTGAACCACAATCTTAAACAACACGGCATCCAGGCCGGATCAATCACTGTGGATATTGCGCAGATGATGCAGCGCAAAAATAACATTGTCGAGACGCTCAGCCAGCAAATTGCCGACTCGTTCGCCGAACACAAAATCGACTGCATCCAGGCCGAAGCCAAACTGCTCAATGAGCGGCAGGTAGAAATCACGTCGCTTAACAAAACCGCAGCATCCATACTCGAAGCCAAGCATATCATTCTGGCCTCAGGCTCCTCTCCCATCGACTTATCCTGTGCGCCGATAGACAACGAATTCATCATCGATTCCACGATGGCCTTAAACCTCGGCGCAGTGCCCAAGCGTTTAGCCATTATCGGTGCTGGCGTTATCGGCCTTGAATTAGCCAGCATCTGGAACAGGCTCGGTGCGGAAACCATCCTGCTGGAAGCGCAGGAATCATTTTTAAGCCTGACTGATCAGCAAATCGCGCGGGAAGCGTATCGCATCTACACCGAACAGGGATTGGAATTGCGCTTGGGCGCGCGGGTTATTTCTGCCAAAAAAGGCAGTAAAAAAGCCAGTCTTGAGCGCAGCCGAAAGGTTACCATCGAATATCAGGACAGTGACGGCACCCATGCCCTGCGCGTCGACAAACTCATTGTTGCCTCCGGTCGTAAACCCAACACCGAAAATCTGGTCGCCGCCGAAGCCGATCTACTGCTTGATGAAAACGGCTATGTCCATGTCGATGAAAACTGCCGCACCACCCTGCCCGGCGTTTACGCCATTGGCGATTTGACCTTGCTCGGCCCGATGATTGCCCACAAAGGCATAGAAGAAGGCCTGTTTGTCGCCGAACAAATTGCCGGAATCCACAACCCCGTCAACTATGGCCTGTTGCCCAGCGTCATTTTCACCGACCCCGAAATCGCCTGGGTAGGCCAGACCGAACAAGCCTTAAGAGCCATGGGCGAACCGATCAAAATCGGCACCTATCAGTTAAGCGCCACAGCCCGCGCCCAGGCCATAGGTCAAACCGAAGGCATGGTTAAAATCATCGCTCATGCAGAAACCGATGTCCTGCTCGGCGTTCATATCATCGGCACCCAAGCCTCAGAACTGATCGCCGAAGCGGTGCTGGCCATGGAATTTTCCGCCAGCAGCGAAGACTTGGCCAGAACCATACACGCTCATCCTACCCTAGCCAAAGCCCTGCATGCCGCGGCACTGGCGCTTAAAACACAACTTAGATTCAACTCATAAGTGCAATCGCCACAGATCGGAAAAGAAAAAGGTTAGCTGATATAGTTTCACGCTTTTTTCAATCCGACCAAAGACGAGAAAGCGCGTGAGAAACTATAAACAGCTAAGCCCGGTACAAAGATACCAG
>CAMAUL010000007.1 GCA_945861405.1 Candidatus Methylobacter oryzae
GAAGCGAAGTGCCAGTCGATAGCTTCACATCCATGTGACTGGATTCCGGCATCCCTGCCAGAATGACGGTGTCCCGAAGGCACTTGTGTATAAAGATGAGAGCTGGAGCTTGGGAACCAGCATAACCACATCAGTTTGAATCGCACCCGCTCGGGACTGAGAGTAACCCTATTAAAATCCATGACACTGCGCACGAGTCAGAGTATTATTTCCTAGTCCACTGGCACACAGCAGGCGGTTTAGTCCAACAAGGTTTATCCGTCGCGATTTAAAACTCATCGCTTAGAATATCCCGGTCTTGAAGGCATAGCACGCCAGGCCAATGAGGATACTCTCTGGACATAGCCGTGTAAGGTTCGCTACGCGTACCGTTTGGTGGACGGGATAGATTCTAGCATGGCAAACCGGACTTCGAGATCGTGATATGATACGTTCAACCTTAAGGTACGCACAGCGTACCCTACAAGGCTTATCATTTTTCTTAGGAACAAATATGCGCACATTTAAACACATCCTGGCTTTTTTTCTTTTCATCGCAATTTTTTCGAATCATAACCTTGCTTTTGCAGAAACGGCTGAGACAGCGAATACACATCATGCACAAAACAGCATTGATTGGCCCGGTGTTTATTACGGTTTTTTGCCCTGTGATGATTGCAAGGGGATTAAATCGACGCTCGCTTTGAACAAAAACAGCAGTTATCTTTTGATTACCCAAAACGTTGGCCAGTCAAAAAGAGACGTTGTAGAAAAAGGGAAATTCACTTCGGGCGATAAAAGCAACACGCTTGTGTTAACGTCTCGCGATGGCTCAACTACACGGCAATATTTTGTCGGCGAAAACATGCTGATTCAGCTCGACAATAATGGCAATCGTATCTTAGGCAAACTTGCAGATCGCTATATTTTGCGTAGATCTGATGTAACAGAATCGCCACAGTCGCATTCCTCACATTAAGCTGCTTATGCTTCAACTGTTCGACATTCTGGAATGACGGTGCCTGTTGAGGTTTATTGCTAATCATGAAAATGGACGCAGATGTATTAATTATCGGGGCTGGCTCCGCTGGAAGCGTGGCTGCGCGCATGCTGCACAAGCTGGGCTACCACGTAGTTATCTTGGAAAAGGAACTGTTCCCGCGCTTTTCGATAGGCGAAAGCCTGCTCCCCCAATGCATGGAATTCCTGGAAGATGCCGACCTGTTGAATCAGGTGGCGGCGGAAAACTTTCAATTTAAAAATGGCGCGGCTTTTTCCCATGCGGGGAAATTAACGGAATTCGATTTTTCAGAGAAGTTCACCCCCGGTTGGGGCACCACTTATCAGGTTCCTCGCGGCCGATTCGACCAAACGTTAGCCGAGGCTGCCGAAGACTGCGGCGTAACCATCCACTACCAGCACAGCATCGTGGCAGCGGATTTCGACACCCCCGGCCAAGCGCGACTCACCAGTATTGATGCCAACGGTTTACAGCGGGACTGGACGGCCTCTTGGGTCATGGATGCCAGCGGCTTTGGACGAGTACTGCCCCGGCTGCTCGGACTTGAAACGCCGTCTTCCCTGCCGCCACGGCAAGCCTTGTTCACCCACATTGAAGACCGGATCACTGCACCGGATTATGACCGCAACAAAATCCTGATCGCCATTCATCCTAAATTCCATGAAGTATGGTATTGGCTGATCCCTTTCAGCAACGGCAGAAGTTCCTTCGGAGTGGTGATGCCTATGGATTTTCTGGAAACTCGATCCGGCAGCCCGCTGGAAATCTTGCAGGAATTGGCGATGGAAGAACCCAGGCTGGCCGAATTGCTGAAGGAATGCCGTTTCGACACCCCGGTCAACCGGATTGGCGGCTATTCCGCCGATGTCAAAAACTTGCATGGCGATGGCTTTGTTTTGCTGGGCAATGCCGGAGAATTCCTTGATCCTGTGTTTTCCTCCGGCGTCACCATTGCCTTAAAATCCGCATCCTTAGCGGTTCCCCTGGTGGACAGGCATTTGCGCGGCCTTCCGGTGGACTGGCAGGCTGATTATGAGCAAGTTTTGCGCAGTGGCATCAATGTGTTCCGTGCCTATGTCGATGCTTGGTACGACGAACGTTTCCAGCGGATTATTTTTGAGCAACGATCATTGGCTAACATTAAATCGATGATCTGTTCGATACTCGCAGGTTTTGCCTGGGACGAAACCAACCCGATGACCCAACGTTGCAGCAAGAAGATCGACGCCATCGCTGACAGCTGTCCGCCTTTATAAAATAGAACACTGATGACGCAGATAATTATGATGAACGCAGATAATTTAAGAAAAATCTTACTTAATCATAATTATCTGCGTCATCTGCGTTCCATTGTGTATCCATCTAGGTCTGCCCGAATATTTACTCCATTTTGGAGGCGACTCATTGTATTTAAATGATTTAGGGATAGTCTGCGCACTGGGTAGCGGCAAGGCTGAAGTTTTGGCTGCATGGCTTTCTGGTCAGTGTCCCAAGGCAACTCCCGTCCCTTGGCTGGATTTGAACATTCGCGCGCTGAGCTTGCAAACCGAGCCGCCTCTCCTCCCCCAAAGCCTGAAGCGCTATAACTGCCGCAACAACCGCATCCTGCTGGCGGCCTTGGAACAAATCGAAGCTTCCGTCAGGGACATGATCGAACGTTACGGCGCAGACCGCATCGGCTTAGTTCTAGGCACCAGCACCTCCGGCATCGCCGAAGGTGAGCAGGCCATTGGCGAGTTGCGAAAAACAGGGCAGATGCCATCTTCCTATCATTACAAGCAGCAGGAATTGGGCGGTGCGGCTGAATTCCTAGCCCGCTATCTGGATATACTAGGCCCGGCCTATACGGTTTCGACCACCTGCTCGTCCAGCGCCAACGCGTTGGCTTCGGCCCGCCGCCTGTTACGGCTGAATGTCTGTGATGCCGTGCTGGTCGGCGGCTGTGATGCGCTGTGTCGCACCACTTTGGAAGGCTTCGCTGCCTTGGGCGCGCTCAGCAATAGCCGCTGCAATCCGTTCAGCAAAAACCGCGACGGCACCGTCATCGGGGAAGGCGCGGCCTTATTCCTGATGAGCAGGGAACCTGCCCCCATTGCCCTGCTCGGTGTGGGAGCCAGTTCCGATGCCTACCATATTTCCGCGCCCCGCCCCGACGGTGCCGGTGCCTATGCGGCGATGCAAACGGCCCTCCACGATGCAGGCCTTGCTCCCGAACAAGTCGATTACATTAACCTGCACGGCACGGCAACCAGGCAAAACGACGCGATGGAAAGCTTGGCAGTCGCGCAGCTGTTCGGCAGCAAGACACCGTGTAGCTCAAGCAAGCCTGCCACCGGCCATTGCTTGGGCGCAGCCGGAGCCATCGAAGCCGGTTTGTGCTGGCTGCTCCTGTCCGGCTTGAACAAGGAAAACCGTTTGCCGCCGCATCTTTGGGATGGTGAGGCGGATCCTGAACTGGCGCAGCTTGGATTGGTCGCGCTTGAAAACCATAGGCTTAATCCACTACAATACTGCCTTAGTAACTCTTTCGCTTTCGGCGGCAACAATGTGTCTTTGCTCCTTGGCTCAAGCTTAACTCGTACAAGTCTGCACCAAAGAGCGGCTATTTAGCCACTAGAAATAGAACACGGATGACACAGATTTAGACTGATGAGCACTGATTTAAAAGCGCAGAACAAACATTGCTTCGGATATTAAAAATCCGCGTAAATCCGTCTAAATCTGTGTCATCCGTGTTCCATTAAAAAACATAAGCCTTGTAAATATTTGGCCGATAAGAGATTAACAACCCTATGGATTTTCCTTATCCCATTGAATCGCTGCTTCCCCAATCACAAGGCATGGTGCTGCTGGACAGGGTGGTGGAGGTCGGCGAAGACTCCATCGTCGTCGAACTCACGGTGCGGGACGATGGCTTGTTTTCCAGCCCTGATCACACCGTTCCCGCTTGGGTCGGCATGGAATACATGGCACAAGCCATAGCCGCGTTTTCCGGGCACCACAGAAAATGTCGCGGCGAGGAAATTGTACTGGGATTTTTATTAGGCACCCGACACTACCAATGCTCAGTCGGCAGCTTTCCCTGCGGCACTCGTCTAAAGGTACGAGCAGAAAAGATCATTGAAGCAGCCAATGAAATGTCGGTGTTCGCCTGCACCATCGAAGCTGACGCTATCAACGCGACCGCGCAACTTAATGTCCTGTTACCCCAAAATTCAAAAAAATTTCTCGCCGGAAAAGGAATATGAGTTCAAAAACCATTCTAGTCACAGGATCGAGCCGTGGCATCGGTAAGGCCATCGCTTTGCGCCTGGCCCGCGAAGGTTACGACATCGTTGTGCATTGCCACAGCCGCTTGGCCGACGCGACGCAAGTACGAGACAGCATCATGCAGATGGGCAGGCAATCCCGTGTAATCAGCTTTGATCTGGCCGACCGTAGCGCCGCGCAAAACACGCTCGAAGCCGACATCTTGGCCCATGGCGCATATTACGGCGTGGTGTGCAATGCCGGCCTGACACGGGACAACGCCTTTCCGGCCATGAGCGGGGAAGATTGGGATCTGGTCTTGCGCAGCAATCTGGACGGCTTTTACAATGTACTCAGCCCGCTGGTCATGCCCATGATCCAGCGGCGCAAACCGGGGCGCATCGTTACCCTGTCATCGGTCTCAGGACTGATCGGCAACCGGGGCCAGGTTAATTACAGCGCCGCCAAGGCAGGCATCATCGGTGCCACCAAGGCATTGGCAGTGGAATTGGCGAAACGCAAAATCACGGTCAATTGCGTGGCTCCCGGCCTGATCGAAACCGACATGATGAAAGATCTGCCCTTGGATGAAATAGTCTCGACCATTCCCGCAAGGCGATTGGGAACCACCGACGAAGTCGCTGCGCTGGTGGTTTTCCTGATGTCGGAAGACGCAGGCTACATCACCCGCCAAGTCATTTCAATCAATGGGGGCATGTTTTGAGCCGACGCGTAGTAGTTACCGGCATGGCCGGATTTTCTCCCATCGGCAACGGTTGGGACGAGATACGCGCAAAGCTCCAGTCCTACAGTTCGGGCATACGCTATTTGCCGGAATGGGAAAAATATAACGGCTTGCTGACCCGCTTGGGTGCGCCGGTAGAAAATTTCAACTTGCCAGCCCATTACACCCGTAAAAATACCCGCAGCATGGGACGCGTCTCCTTGCTGGCCACCCGCGCTACGGAACTGGCTCTTAGCGATGCCGGATTGCTCGGCGACCCCGTCGTCAGCGGCGGGCGACTCGGCGTAGCCTACGGCTCTTCGGTGGGTTCGACTCCGGCTATTGCCGATTTCGGCAGAATGCTGATAAATCATGACATCGGCAATCTCAATGCGACGACCTATCTTAAAATGATGGGGCACACCAGTGCGGTGAATGTAGCCCTGTTTTTCCAGGTGCGCGGGCGGGTCATCCCTTCCGTCAGCGCCTGTACCTCCGGCAGTCAGGGCATAGGTTTCGCCTACGAGGCCATCAAGTTCGGCCTACAGGACGTCATGTTGGCAGGCGGGGCGGAAGAACTTTGCCCGACTGAGGCGGCTACCTTCGACGCCTTGTACGCCACCAGCACCCGCAATGACGAACCCCAGCTAACCCCCCGGCCCTTCGACCGCGACCGCGATGGACTGGTGATCGGTGAGGGAGCTTGCACTTTGGTGCTGGAAGAGTTGGGGCGTGCCTTGGATCGGGGCGCTCATATCTATGCCGAGGTAGCGGGCTTTTCCACCAATGTCGACGGCTCCCACATCACCCAGCCCCACGCGGAAACGATGCAGGTGGTCATGCGCCAAGCTTTGCTGGATGCGGCACTCGAACCCGGACAAATCGCTTATGTCAGCGCCCACGGCACTGCCACCGAGCTGGGCGACATCGCTGAAAGTCACGCCACCCAGTCAGTATTCGGCTCCAAAACCCCCATCAGCAGTCTTAAAAGCTACACCGGACACACCTTGGGTGCCTGCGGGGCTTTGGAAGCTATGGCCGCAATCCGCATGATGCGCGAGGGCTGGTTCCACCCGACGCTTAACCTTGAGCATCCCGCCCCCCGTTGCGCCGATCTCGATTACATCATGGGTGAAGGGCGCAGTATTGATGCCCAACACGTGATGAGCAATAACTTTGCGTTCGGCGGCATCAACACCTCGCTGGTTTTTAGTCGCTGGAAAGACTGAGATGGTTTTAGCTTGTCCACGAAAGTTACGGAAACTTGTAATTATTCAGTTCATAAAGAAATGGAACACGGATGACGCGGATAGGACGGATTTACACGGATTTTTTAAAAGCTTAAGCCATGTTACGCTGGTAGCAGACCTCGTTCCCACGCGCTGCGTGGGAATGCAGTATCAACGCGCTGCGTTGAGAAATAATCCGCAGCGCGGACTGCCTGAATTCCCACGCAGCGCGTGGGAACTAGGTATTTCTTTGGGGATTTTCTTGTTTTTCGTGGATGAAATGATTTTTCCAGGATGAAGCCAGTCCACACACCCGCTGCCGAATCCGGCATCCATGAAACCCATCTGAGCTTCACACTCCAGCACTGGTGCCTATGGCAATCCGAAGAAACTCCCCTAACGGATCACTGGCCCGGCGGCGAGGTTTTGCCCTATAACGGCGGCAGCGCCGATGTGGGATTCCTGCCGATGATGCAAAGCCGCAGGTTGTCGCCCCTAGCCAGGGCTGCCTGTGCCGTGGCACATCATTGTCGGCAACAAAGCGGGGACATGCCTTCGGTGTTTTTCTCCTGCCATGGCGAAAGCCAATACTATTTCGAAATGCTGGATGGCATAGCGGCGCGCGAGGATGTCTCACCCAGCCGTTTTAGCCTGTGTGTGCATAACGCCATTGCAGGTCTGTCCAGCCTACACAGCACCAGCTTCCAGCCGTATGTGTCCTTGTCCGGCGGAACGGAGGGGCTATTTGCCGCTTTTCTGGAAGCTGCCGGATTGCTTCTGGAAGCACCCCAGGTATTGGTGGTCTGCTATGAGCAACCGTTGCCCGAGGCTTATCGCGCCTACCTTGCCACATCTAAAACTACTTGGGCGCTGGCTATGGTTTTGTCCAGAGCCGGAAATTTCGGCCACCAGTTGCGACTAACCCGCAAGCCGGGCAAGGGTTTGTCCACAACAGAAGACTCCTCGCAAAGCTTAGTTCAGGCAATTCTGGAGAATCGCCGAAGTTCGCTCTGTCATCTGGATCGGTCGGTTTGGCAGTGGAGCCTGGACGATGTTTAAACGGATTAATTATCTCTGGCGGCTATTCGGCACAGGCCTCAGCTTCTTCCTGTTCGGCGCAGTGGGCGTATTGTTCTGGGGGATACTGTTTCCGCTGCTCGATAAACTCATCATGCAAGACATGCCAAAAAAGCTAAGATCGAGGCTGTTAATGAACAGGATTTTCCATGTTTACATGGAGTTCATGCGCGTGATCGGCATCCTGAACTACGAAGTGCATGGCGGCGAGCGGCTTAATACTCCAGGCCGACTGGTCATCGTCAACCACCCTTCCCTGCTGGATATAGTGTTCCTGATCTCGCAAATCCGCAACGCAACCTGCATCGTCAAGCCCGCGTTGGCGGCCAACCCGTTTATGCGCATCCCCATTCATGCGATGGGCTATATTTACGCGGATGATCCTGAAGCCGTAGTGAAACAATGCGCGGAGGAATTGCACGAAGGCTGCTCGCTGATCGTCTTCCCCGAAGGCACGCGAACCACACCCGGCAAACCGCTCAAATTCCTGCGCGGTGCCGCCACCATCGCTTTGGAATCCAGAACCAAGATATTACCGGTCATCCTGGGCTGCACCCCGACCACATTGACTAAGCGCGAAAAATGGTATCAAATACCCGACAAGAAATTTACTTTAAGCCTGCATGTGGAGGAAGATTTCGAGCTAGATGCGATTGATGAAAATGCTAGCCGCTCCCTCGCCACGAGAAAACTAACCCGGCAATTGGAGAAGTATTTCATTGATAGACAGGCGTAGCATGAAAAATATTGAAGTCGAATTAAAGCAGTTAATTATTGATACCTTAGAGTTGCAAGGCATAAGCCCACTAGACATCGCCTCGGAAGCCCCTTTATTTGACGGCGGCTTAGGCCTCGATTCCATTGACGCGCTGGAAATCGGACTGGCCCTGAAAAAAAAATATGACATCCACATCGATACCGACTCCACTGAAATTTTTAATTATTTCGCCTCGATTAAAAACCTAAGCCGTTTTGTCATATCACAACAACAAATAACATCATGAAAACCCCAGAAGAAATACACCTCACCCTAAGACAGCTGATGTCGGAAATGTTTGAGCTGGCGCCAGAAGACATTAATTTGGATGCCAACTTGCGCGAAGATTTGGATATTGACAGCATCGATGCTGTGGATTTGATGGTCAGGTTACGGAACATTATCGGCAAACGCATCAACCCCGAAGACTTCAAAAACACGCGCACCATACAGGATGTGGTGGACGTCATTTACCGAATCAACGAAGCTTAGGCAACCCGCAATAAATCAACTACAAATAGAACGCAGATGACGCTGATAGTTATGATTGACGCAGATATTTCATGGGTTATCCGTGCTTATCATAATCATCTGCGTCATCTGCGTTCCATTGCATTTTGGGCTTATTTTTTGCCAGTTACCTTATCCTTTTATGCTTAACGGCATTATCTGGGCGGCAACCATCAGCTACCCTTTCCTGGTTTGGTTTTCCCTGGATTATATTCAGCCGCGTTATCTGGCCTTGGCGCTGGCGGGGCTTTTCCTGCTTCGCCTACTTTTTCGCCACCCAAGCCTGCCGACTGGCAAAGCATGGTCGCTGATGTTAGCGGCTTGCCCCCTGTTTTTGCTGGTCATCGCGCTAGTCAACGAGACCCGCTGGCTGCTGGCTTATCCGGTATTTGTCAGTCTCGTGTTCTTCACCGTTTTTGCCTCTAGCCTCGTCTATCCGCCCACTGTCGTGGAACGCTTGGCAAGACTCGAAGACCCTGACCTGCCGCCCAAGGGCGTCATCTATACCCGCAAAGTCACCCATGTGTGGTGCGTGTTTTTCCTGGTCAATATCTCCATCTCCCTATTCACAATCTGGTATGGAGACCCCTGGCTGTGGAGCCTATACAATGGCGGGCTATTTTATGTATTGATGGGGTTGCTGATGGCCGCTGAGATGACTGTCCGCCGCAAGGTCAAGGCCAGCTATTGATGCTCACCCAGACTGGCAGTCCGCCGATTTTGTTTCCTGAAATACTCGGGGAAAAGCAACAGGCCGAGGGGATTACCTTGGCTTTGCGCATCCCCGAAGACTTGGCTTATTTTGCCGGACACTTCGATGAAGTCTCTGTTGTCCCGGGCGTAACGCAAATTCAATGGGCGGTACATTACGCGCGGCAATACCTTAGACTTAAGCGCACCTTCAGCCATATGGAAGTCGTCAAATTCAAGGAATTGTTATTGCCAGGGCAATGCCTGAACCTGAGCTTGTGTTATCAGGAGGCGGGCTGTAAATTAAGTTTTAGTTACCAATCGGAAGCCACCGAATTTAGCTCAGGTAGAATCTATTTTCATGATGATTGCGTAACAGGCATTGTGAACTGATCGCCATAAAACATGCAGTTTAGAACCCTATTGTTCAAAGCCAGCTTTGAACTCCGATCTACGCTTTCTGGAGTCCAAAGCTAGCTTTGGACACTTCGGATCGACTTTACGACTTAGAGTAGTTACATGACCGCATTTAATCCCTGCATACTGATCCCGGTCTACAATCACGAAGGGCCGCTACCGAAAATTGTGGAACAGTTGAGTCCTTACAAGCTGCCTTGTATTCTGGTGGACGATGGCAGCCAAGAATCCTGTGCCGAATTAATCCGCAGCTTGTCCAGCCAATATCCCTGGGTACAGACAATCCGTTTAGAGTCCAATCAGGGCAAAGGCGCAGCGGTAAAAGCAGGCTTGCTGTTGGCTCAACAACAAGGTTTTTCCCATGCATTACAAATCGACGCCGACGGCCAACACGATCTACTCGACCTGGAAAAATTTCTCACCGCCTCCCGTCTAACGCCAGAGGCGGTCGTCATCGGGCTGGCGATATTCGACGACTCAATCCCCAAGCTCCGCTATTATGCCCGCTACCTGACGCATATCTGGGTGCATATCAACACCTTGTCCTTCCGCATCCCTGACTCCATGTGCGGCTACCGGATTTATCCTGTCGCAACCAGCACCCAGCTGATCCAAACCACCGCATTGCAAAACCGCATGGCCTTCGATACGGAAATCCTGGTTCGCCTCGACTGGCAGGGCGTCCCTATCGTGTCGATTCCGACTCACGTCACGTACCCGCAAGACGGCCTGTCGCATTTTAAGGGCTGGGAAGATAACCTGCGCCTCAGCCTGACCCATGCCCGCTTATTTTTCGGCATGTTGCTGCGTTTGCCCAAACTGCTGGCTAGGCATTTTCAATGAAACCCGCAAACACAGACCGCCATTGGGCGTCCTTGCAAGAAACCAGCGCCATCTTAGGCATACGCATCTTGACCTGGGTTTATCGGGTTTTTGGTCGCTGGATGTTTCGGCTGTTCTTGCGCCCGGTTGTAACTTATTACTTTCTTAGCGGACGAATCGCCCGCAATGCCTCACAAGAATATTTGCACCGCTTGGCCCAAAGTTACCCTGAATTAGGCTTGTCGGGCGGATGGCGGGAAAGTTACCGGCATTTCCTCAGTTTCGGCGAAACACTGCTGGACAAAATCATCGTCTGGACAGGCAGCATAACACCGGATCAAGTCGATTTTCCTAACCGGAAACTGCTGCTCGACTTGCTGGAGCAAAAGCGCGGAGCCATCCTGCTCAGCGGACATATCGGCAATCTGGAACTTTGTCAGGCAATAGCCGGTATGCGCGGCCACATCCGCCTCAATATTCTGGTACACACCAAACATGCCGAAAAATTCAACCGCCTGCTTGGCAGCAGCAAGGGCAGCGCCACCATCCAGCTCATTCAGGTCACCGAGTTGAATCCCACCATCGCCATAAACTTGCAGCAAAAAATCGAACAAGGCGAGTTCCTGGTGCTGGTTGGCGACAGAATACCGGTTAGTGGCGGCCGCATAGTACAGACGAACTTCCTCGGCAAGAAGGCCGAATTTCCTCAAGGCCCCTATCTGCTTGCATCCTTGCTGCGTTGTCCGATCTATACCCTGTTTTGCTTCAACGTGAACGGGCGTTTCCATATCGATCTGGAACTTTTCGCCGAAGCTATCCGCATCCCGCGTACCGAACCGCAACGTCTAGAAATGCTGGAAACCCTGGCGCGACGCTATGCCGAACGGCTTGAAGCTCATTGCCGCGCCACGCCGTTCCAGTGGTTCAATTTTTACCCGTATTGGAACCTTTCAACCGACGTAGAGGCAAGCCAACCATGATCCATGCCGAAGTGGAGTTAACCGTACCTTTCCATGATGTCGACATGCTCGGCATCGCCTGGCATGGGCATTATTGCAAATATCTCGAAATCGCCCGCTGCGCGATGCTGGACAAGATCGATTACGACTACATGGTGATGAAAGCCACCGGCTACGTCTGGCCCATCGTCGATTTGCAATTGCGCTTTGTCCGCCCCGCAAAGTTCGGGCAACGTATTCGGGTCGCGGCAGAGTTAGTGGAATGGGAATACCGCATGAAAATAAAATACCTGATCGCCGATGCCGAAACCGGCGAACCGCTAGCCAAGGGACATAGCATTCAAGCCGCCGTGGATGCAACCACCGGGGAAATGAGCTACGCCTCCCCTGCTGTTTTCCTGCAACGACTGGAAAGTAAAGCCAATGTCTATTAGACGCGCCACTGTTTTTTTGCTCGTAATCGGAGTGATCTCGGTTTTGGTATCGGGCTGCGGAACCCTAAGCACTTGGGATATAACTCCCGGCGAAATTACCCCAACGCATTCCGACTTAGCCGAAGAAGTAGGCGCTATTGCTGGCTCGATGGTAAACGATAGACAAACGCCAGGCTTAGTGGTTGGATTGCTGCTTCGCGACGGTTCCACCCGATTCTTTGGCTACGGCACCACCGAACAAGGGGGCGGAGTAATACCCGGCCCTGACACACTGTTCGCCGTTGGTTCTCTGAGCAAGGGCTTTCTGGGAGCCGTTGCAGCCTCGTTAGTACAGGAAGGCAAGCTGGCTTGGACTGACACTCTATCTACCTTGCTACCGCCAGAAACATCACTTAGCCCAGATGCGGCGAGAATTTCCTTGGAGCAGCTAGCTGCCCATATATCAGGATTACCAAGACAGCCTATAACTTTGAAAACTCTTGCCTACTTTATCCAATATCTGTTTACTGGCGACAACTTTTATCGTCATTTTGACCGCCATACCGTTATAGATTACCTTACCGATTTTTCTGCCAACTCCACTCGGTCACCACAATACTCAAATATCGGCTACGGAATCATGGGGTATGTCTTGGAGTGCCAAACAGGGCAATCAGTCGATACTATGCTATTTGAGCGCATCACCGCCCCACTTGGCCTTACACACACAGGCTACACTCCCGAGGAGTTGCCGGGTTTTGCCATGCGGGCGAGAGGTCATGCTGGCGACCAGCCTAAGATCATAAGCCGTGGTCAACCTGTCCCTGATTGGCGTTTCACCGACATCATGCGAGGATCGGCAGCAATTTATTCTACCGTACGCGATTTGCTGAATTTCGCAGCGGCTCATTATCGCCGAGACGGATCATCACTCAATAAAGCGCTTACCGACACACTGAAGGTACGCTTTCCGAACCGACACAATGCAGCGGCGGTGGCCTGGACTGTGGATGACTTGGATGGCATGCACATCACTTATCAGGTCGGTATTGTCGCGGGCTATAGCAGTTATATCGGTCTCAACGCGGATAACGGTACTGCGGTGGTGGTGCTGCAAAATGCCTTCAATTGGGACTATAGCGTTGGTCACAAGTTGATGATGCTGATGGCTGGACGATGAGTCAATGCAGTAGGTAATATAGGATTTTTTGTGAAGCCTGCATTTTATCGTTCCCACGCTCCGGCGTGGGAATGCATACCGCAACGCTCCAGCGTTGCTAATCGTGACGCTGGAGCGTCATAACTGCATTCCCACGCCGGAGCGTGGGAACGATGCAATATACTGTCCACTTCTGCAAGGTCAAAACAATGTCGATTAGCACCGAGATCCCCAAGCACTGCGATATCCTGGTCATCGGCGGCGGCCCTGCCGGTTCCAGCGTCGCAGCCTTGCTGGCGAAAAAAGGCGTGGACGTGGTATTACTGGAAAAAGCCTCCCATCCGCGTCCTCAGGTCGGTGAAAGCCTGATCCCTCATTTTTGGAAATACGCCGACCAAACCGGGGTGTCGCCGCTGCTCGAACAAGAAGGCTTCGTCGCCAAAGCCGGAGGCATCACGGTTTGGAACGATAAGATCAGCCGTATCGCCTTCTCCGAATTCGGTTTTACCCGCCCTGCCCTACATGTGGAAAGAGATATTTTCGACCAACTGCTGCTAAAACACGCCGAAAATCTGGGCGTATTGGTTTTTCAGCAAGTCGCCGTCCAGGAAGCCGAGTTAGGCTTGGACTTGCCCAAAGTGAGTTATGTGGATCGGCGCGGAGATGATGCGCAGATGGGCAACATTGTTTGCCGCTGTGTAATTGATGCCAGCGGGCCGTCGGCGCTCCTTGCCGGACAGTTCAAATCCAAGCAGCTGATAGACTCGCGCATGAGGTTCCTGTCGCTCTGGGGATACTTCAAAAACTCCCGTTTTGTCGCCGCCGATGGCCGCAGTTACCCGGCAGAAGACATCGGCAAAGTCCGCCCCGTCACGTTCGTCACCTCCTTCGAAGACGGCTGGATCTGGCATATCGCGATGCGCAAATTGACCAGCGTCGGCCTAGTCATCAACACCGACCGCGCCCGCAGCATGGACAAGGAGGGCCGCGAACGGTTCTTCCTGAATACATTGAAATCCGCGCCCTATCTCGACCGCTTACTGGAAAATGCCGAGTATGTGGACGATCCCTTCTGCGAAAGACCCGATTATTCCTATTACTCCACTAAGCTATGCGGGGAAAATTTTTATTGCATAGGCGATGCCGCTTCCTTTGTCGATCCTATTTATTCCCACGGAGTATTGAATGCTTTCTACAACGCATCCATGACAGCGTTGGCGGTGTCAGAATCCCTTAAAAACCCCAGTTACCGCGCCCGCTACGCCCAACTTTGCGAGAACCGCATTAGGCAGTTTTACGGGTTTTCGCGCTCGCTGGCGCTAGGAGAATTCGGCGGCGACGGCGTGGATGCAAAACTGGTGCAACGTTTCATGCGCCAAGTCCCCCCAGTGGAGTTAGAGCTGATGCTGGCTGCCTCGTCCATGTCCGAACGCTCGGAGAACTTCCATCGCTTGGTGCGTGACGCAAAACTCAAGCTCAACCCCGCCCGAGCCGGGGCGCATCTTATGGATGAGTTGCTGCTTTAAGCTATAATCATGACGGATTCCCGTTGAATCGAGACAATAAAAAAGGGCTTAGACTTTCATCTAAACCCTTAGTTGACGCAGTTTAAAATTTGACTATATCTTGCGTTACTTTTTAGTCATGGTTATTGTTATGCTCTTGTTTATTACCATCACCATGGTCATTTTGATTAAAATCGCAGTGGCCATTGTCATGGTCATTTAGATGCTCAACATAGCTTATACACTGGCCTTGGTTTTTGAATGTCGGGTTGTTAAAAGTTTTCCAGCCATTATCTTTACATTGGTTTTTGTTTGTTGGCGGACCCACAAGAATAGGTCCTGACGAAAGGGATAGGTTATCAAACAAAAACCCATTTCCTAAATCTGCTGAGTTCGCCGTCCCACGGGTATGAAAAATAACAGTTTTCACAATTCTAGGTGTGTGCTCTGGCGAAGCTTCACTGTCGAACCGATAATAGTTTTCCCAAGAAGTCCCTATATGAACTAAACCACCGTCTATATATACTTTTACTATGTCATTGGAGGCGCCGTCCAGCACATCCATAGTAAGTTTTACAGTATGAGGCGTCGCTGTGTTAAGTCCACTGGCTACCTGTGTTTCTACAAAGTTAGCAGGGTTAGCTGTACCTTGAACATCGTCAAAGAAAACATCAATACCGTTTATGCCGTCTTCAAAGCGAAGATAACTCATGCGTGAGCCGTCTCCCCTGTCTGGAGAAACAGAAACGTGCATTCCAGGTTGCTGCTCTAACTTTGTTGATGCAATGTCAAATTGAGTTTCAAAATGGCGTTGTTTTGTTCCTGGTGAAAATGTTCCTGGGGTAGCAGATGTTTCCCCAACAGAATCGACGAGTGGCTTGGCAAAAGTTTGGTCGCTAAAACAACCGCTGGTTGCAGCATCAGAAATCCTTAAACTTTGACCTCCAAAAGTTGCATAACGGTAAATGTTCTTAGCAACAGCATGATCATATACTGCACATCCGCTGCCTATGCTGCCTAAACTCACCCAGCCATCCTGGCCGTTTATTGTGCCCAGTGCATACGGCGGATTTTCAAAGTTCACACTCAAACTGTCGGCCGAAGCGGACTGAGGCAAGATGAAAAGCGATGGAGTAGTTAAAGTGACCGCCAAGGCCAATTTGCTAAACAATTTTTTCGTATTCATATTTTTTCCTCTTTTAATTTAGACATGTTCCACACTGCTCATACTCTGTAGTGAGAAAAAGAGCTTTCTTTCGAAAGCATGATGATTGTTTCATGCGCTTTAGAGTTAGTCGCTTAATTCTTTCTCATAAATAACTTAAAAATCAATGTTATATGTATTTATACCTAGGTAATATGAGCGTATGAATGGACTAATAGCTCGACATTAACGCACATCAAATGTCGGGCAACGAAAAAATGTTGCCCTACCTCACTAAAAGCACTAGGACGGTTTTGGATTGTGTATAATTTGGCCGATCCTTTGAACTCACATGTACTCTCTTGTCTCATGAAAGAAAAACTAAAAGCATTCATTTTTTCCGAACTTATTTATCATGAAGACCCTGCGTCTTTTGGCGATGACGCCGACCTTTTGGAGGCGGGACTGGACAGCTTAGGGATAATGCGCCTGATCATGTTCGCCGAAAAGGAATTCGGCGTGACCTTGCCGGATACGGAGATCGAACCGGACAATGTCAACAGCTTGAACGCGCTCGAAAAATGGATACGGCAAGCAGGGGCGGGTCAGTGAAAAAAGCGTCACCTCTGCTGTTCAATCCTGCCGACTATTTCACCTTCGTACTCGACCAGGAAATCCGCAGTATCGGCCATCCGGGCGGCTATTGCGGCTTTGCGCTGGAACTGGCCGAGCAGCCTGATTTGGAGCGGCTGCAACAGCGGCTGGATCTGTTGGTGGAAAATTTCCCTATCGCTTCGGCCCTCATCGAGCCGCAGGGTAAACGCTACGCCTGGGTGCCGACCGGCCAAAGAATCATGCTGGAATGCCATCAATGCCAGCCGGGCGAACAAGCCCAGCAGATACAGTTGGCAATCCTTAACCGTCAGGAATCCTTACCGCTGACCTTGCATTGGATATCCTCGGGAACCGGAGGGACTTTACTGTTGAATTGGAACCATCCGCTGCTGGATGCCCGTGGTGTAAAGATAGTGCTGGATTTTCTTGCCTCTGACCGACCCGAAAGCTTTAAGGAATCACCCTCTTTAGTTGAGGCCAAGCTGGCTCAATGGAGTTTCTGGAAAAAATGTCGTCTGTTCGTCAAGGCTAAACTGCATAACAGAGAAGTCAATAGTCTGGATAGCAGCTTGCCCACGCAAGAGGAGCAGGGGCCGCAAACCTTGCAACTCAAAGTGCGGAACTTTAGCGAGGAAGAGTCCCGGCAGATCGCCAAACTAGCCCAGCAGCACACCGGGGTGGCCGGACGAACTCTGTATTATCTCGGCTGCTTTATGCGGGCCATGGAACAGGTGGGGCCTCCCGTCGCAAAGGCCGGTTATTGCATACCTTACGCATTCAACTTGCGTCGCCAGAACGCTCCCACGCCTGTGTTCGGCAACCATGTGGGCTGTTTGTTTGCCCGCGCCGCCCGCGACCAAGTGCAGAATCGGCAAGGTTTGTTCGAGCATTTGCTGGCGCAGTATAAGCAGGTGGTACGGGATGAGTTGGATCTAGCCTACTTGCCGCTGATGTGGCTGGGTCAGTGGTTATCTCCGGCCCGTTACGCCAAAATTTTGCGCAAACAACACAGCGGTGGCGAATTGAGTTCGCTGTGGTTTTCCGACATCGGCGACCTGTCTTGGGGGAAGAAAGGCTTTCTCGGCAGCCCCGTTACCGGCATGTCCCTGCTGTGCTGGATGACCCTGCCGCCGGGTTTGGCCCTGTTGGTCGGACAGTTGGATGGTCGGCTCACGCTGTCTTACAACTACCTATCCCCTGCGGTGGACGAGACTTGGCTGGATGCGGTCATTGCGCAAATGGATGTTGAATTGTTGGTCGAGGCTTAAGATATGGTCGGCAATAACTTCCCGAAACTTGGGCTCATCGTTTCCATGCCCTACGCTCATCGTTATACTGCTGTTATTTTAAACACGTCATCCCGGCAGGGAATGCCGGGATCCACGACTGCAAGGATGCAGGAGGTAGAGCAACGCATGGAGCAGTTGCCGAGAGCACAGGGATGTGAATGCTTGACAATCACCTCTTGTGGCGAAACTTGTTACATGCTTCGGCATTGCCATCCTTGGCTTGTGGATCCCGGCATTCCCTGCCGGGATGACGGTATCACGCAGACACTTGTGTATAAAGATGAGTGCAACATGCTGGCCGAGACCTAATCGATGTTGCTGGAACCTTTTCTACACCACTGTCGGCAACAGCCCGAGGCGCTCGCCTTGGTGGAAAGTGATCGTTACCTGTCCTATGGCGATTTGCTGGCACGTGCGCAATCCGTTGCGGCCGGTTTGCAAACACTGGGCGTTCAGCCCGGTCAGCCTGTCGCCGTTCATCTGGATCGCGGCATCGACGCAGTCATTGCGGTATTCGGCGTGTTGCTGGCCGGTGCTTGTTATGTACCCCTCGATTTGAAAAACCCGAAGCCGAGGCTGGCCTTTATTGTTGCCGACGCAAAAGTTCATGCAGTGTTGGGATTGGGCGACGCGCCCGCTTGGCTGGATGCAAGCTTGTGGCTAGACATCGATGCCTGTTCCGAGGAGTCCCCAAAGCAGGTCGAAACTTCAGCTGATTCTCTGGCCGCCATTCTTTACACCTCCGGCTCCACCGGCCAACCTCGCGGCGTGGTCTTAAGCCATGGCGCGGTGGCGTCTTTCGCGTTGTGGGCCGCAGACTTGGTCGCGTTGCAAGACAAAGACCGCATCGCCAGCAGTACACCGTTTTTTTTCGACCTATCCACTTTCGATCTCTATGCCGTGTTGGGGCGCGGCGCCAGCCTGTATTTCGTCCCATCCGCTTTAACCTTATCCCCGTCCCGTCTCAGCGCATGGCTAGGGGAACAAGCTATCAGCGGTTGGTACACTGTTCCTTCGCTGTTGGCTTTCCTGGCGTATAAGGGCAATTTGTCCGAAACGCCTTTGCCGTGCTTGCGGTTTTTAATTTTCGCTGGCGAAGTATTTCCGACCCCTGCCCTGATAGATTTAGCCGCCAAGCTGCCCCGAACGGAGTTGTACAACTTTTTCGGCCCCACCGAAACCAATGTATGTTGTTATTGGCCGGTGGAGCGCGAGCGTTTGCTAGCGGATGAAAACATCCCCATCGGCCTGCCTGCTGTGGATTGCGAACTTCACCTTCATGCCGAAACCGGCGAACTCTGGGTGCGAGGCGACAGTATTGCCAGCGGCTATTGGAACCAAGGCCGATTGCAGCCGTTTCTGAACGGGGAAGGCTGGTATCCGACCGGCGACCGCGTGAGTCTGGTCGATGGCGAATACCGCTTCCATGGCCGACTCGGGCGCATGCTCAAATGCTCCGGTTACCGGGTCGAGCCAGCGGAGATCGAAGCCGCCGTCAATGCCATGGCTGGGGTAAGAGATTGCGCGGTAGTCGGTATCGACGACCCTGCCGCCGGGCAGCGTCCGGCTTTGGCATTAGTCTTGGAATCCGTGACCCTCGCCGAAATCCGCACTGCCCTGATCCGGTTGGTGCCGTCTTACATGCAGCCTAGCCGCTGCATCGTAGTGGAGGAACTGCCCCGCCTGCCCAACGGCAAGTTGGATTACAACCAAGTGCGTACCTTGCTGGAGGCGCAACAATGAATCTGGAATTTGCCGATTTTCCTCCCTACGCCAAGCCTAACAGCGAGGCCCTAATCCAATCCCGTTTCCGTGCTGTCGCGGATCTGGGCGTCTTGCGCCATGCACTGCCCGAGCGCTTTGGCGGTTATGGCGATGACTTTGCCAGTCTGTATCAAACCCACCGTCGCTTGGGCGAGGCTAGCCGCGATCCCGGCCTGATGTTGATGGTAAATGCCCATTTGTGGGGAGCGGTATTCCCTATTTTGCTGTACGGAGACGAGCAGCAACGGCAACAGTTTTTGCCGCCGCTGTTGTCAGGTCAATGGCTGGGCGGTCATGCCATTACCGAGCCGTCTTGCGGTTCCGATGTGCAGGCTATGACCAGCTGCGCCGAACGAAGCGGCGAAGGTTTCATCTTGAACGGCAAAAAACGTTATATCACCAATGTCCCTTTGGCCGATTGGCTGGTGGTTTATGCCAAGCTGGAAGGGCGGATCACCGCGTTCCTGGTTTCCCGCGATGATTCGGGTTGCACGTTCAGCCGTGAGGGAACTTTGGACGCTTGCCAAGGCAGCAGCACCGGTAGCGTTATTCTGGAGAATTGCCGACTCGATGCCACACGCCTGCTGGGCAAGGCCGGGGCAGGAGCGCAGATGATCCAAAAAGCTTTGGAATATGAACGGGCTTTTGTGTTTGCAGGCATCGCCGGGATCATGGAATGGCAATTGTCGGAAGTCGTCCGCCATAGCCGGGAAAGGCGTTCCGGCGGCATTCACTTAGGCCATCATCAGGCCGTCGGTCATCGCATCGCGGACATGAAGCTGCGGCTGGATACCATCGACTTGTGGCTTAGGGAATGCGCAAGATTATGCGACGCAGGTCAACGACTGACTCTGGTCTCCGCGCAAACCAAACTCTACGCCGCCGAGGCGTTTTTGCAGTCCAGCCTGGACGCAGTGCAGATCATCGGCGCGGCGGCATTAGAACAGCGAAGTGCTATGGCCAACTTGGTGCAAGATGCCTTGGCCGGACGATTGTTTTCGGGCAGTTCGGAAGTACAGAAGAATCTTATCGCTGCCTTGCTGGGTACCGGCGAAGCCTATCGGGATAGCGCCCCGTCCGGCAAGCCATGAACCTAAAAACCGTAGTTGAGCATTTCAAAATCCCATTCTCCCTGAGCCTGTCGAAGCATGGGCAGTGTGCTCGTTCCCAAGCTCCAGATCTCGTCTATACAAAAGTGCCTGCGGGACACCGTCATTCTGGCATGGATGCCGGAATCCAGTCACATGGATGTGAAAATTGTGCTAGTTCCCAAGCTCCAGCTTGGGAATTCAGTGCAGGAAGCTCCAGCTTCCTGTCTCACGAAGCTGGAGCTTCG
The DNA here is from genome assembly GCA_945861405.1 of Candidatus Methylobacter oryzae. Taxonomy (GTDB): domain Bacteria; phylum Pseudomonadota; class Gammaproteobacteria; order Methylococcales; family Methylomonadaceae; genus Methylobacter_A; species Methylobacter_A oryzae_A. The sequence goes on from CAMAUL010000007.1 coordinate 20,660, forward strand.
TTGTCTGGATTCCCAAGCTGGAGCTTGGGAACCAGCGTTGGTATCGCCCCGTCCGGCAAGCCATGAAATATTTCTCTGCTCTGCATCCTTGGCGACCAACCCTGATGGTCAAGGGTTTCCTTGTGCTTATCATAGCCTCGTTAGTCGTAGTAATTATCCGCCCTGACACTTGGCTCTGGGCGCTGGCTGTCGTCGTCGTCGACCATCTGCTAATGACCATTGCCGGACTTTGGCCCCGCTGTACGCTATTGGGATCAAACTGGAACACCTTGCCCGAAGCTTCCGCCGCGAGAAGCGAGATTGCCATCACCATCGACGACGGCCCCGATCCCGAAATCACTCCCGCTGTTCTCGACTTGCTCGACCGTTACGGCGTAAAAGCCACTTTTTTCTGTATCGGCGAGAAAGCGCGACGCCACCCGGACTTGTGCAGGAACATTACAGACCGGGGCCATGCGGTGGAAAACCACAGCATGTACCATAAACACTATTTTTCCTTTCTATTGCTTGGAGGGTATTTTTCCGAACTGACAACCGCCCAGCAAACCCTGACCTCCATCACCGGCATCCGTCCTAATTTTTTCCGCGCCCCGGCGGGCTTGCGCAACCCTTTGTTGGATCCCGTGCTAAGTCGGCTAGACCTGCAACTGGCTAGTTGGACTCGCCGGGGCTTCGATACCGTAGAGAAGAATCCCTCTGTGGTGTTGGCAAAACTGTTGGATGGACTGAAAGCTGGCGACATACTGCTGCTACATGACGGCAACGCCGCAAGGACTGCCACGGGCGTACCGGTCATCCTCGACGTGCTGCCGCCCTTGCTGGAGGCAGTCGCCGCCGCGAAGTTGCACCCGGTGACCTTGCGCGAAGCGAAACAGTGAACAGTGCTTATTCCGCTGGATATTATGCTGAATTTAGGTAACATGGTGCCAACTTTTACATCTTAATCAAACAAACTTTTTGAGTGGCATCTAATGAATAAAGCTATCGTTTTAACCGGAATCACCACCACGGGTACGCCGCATTTGGGCAACTATGTCGGCGCGATCAGACCGGCTATCGCTGCGAGCAAGGACGCGAATGTTACGCCCTTTTATTTCCTGGCCGATTATCATGCGCTGATTAAATGCCAGGAGCCGGAAAGGGTCAGGCAATCCAGTCTTGAAATCGCCGCAACCTGGCTGGCTTTAGGTCTGGATACGTCGAATGCGGTTTTTTACCGGCAATCGGATGTGCCGGAAATTATGGAACTGTCCTGGATGCTGACCTGCGTCGCGGCAAAAGGCTTGATGAACCGGGCGCATGCCTATAAAGCAGCGGTCGCCGAAAATGAGCAGGGCGGCGAAAACGATGCCGACAAGGGCATCACCATGGGCCTGTTCAGCTACCCGATCTTAATGGCCGCCGACATGCTGATGTTTAATGCCAATAAAGTCCCGGTAGGCAAGGATCAAATCCAGCATATTGAAATGGCCAGGGATATAGCCGGACGATTCAATCACATTTACGGCGAGCATTTTGTGCTACCCGAAGCGGTCGTTGAAGAACATGCCTCAACCTTGTTAGGGATGGACGGGCGCAAGATGAGCAAGAGTTATAACAACACCATCCCGCTGTTCGAACCTGAAAAAAAGCTGAAAAAACTGATCAACAAGATCAAAACCAATTCGCTGGAACCGGGCGAACCCAAAGACCCGGAAGGCTGCACCTTGTTCGGCATTTATCAGGCCTTTGCCAGCCCGGCAGAAATCGCAGAAATACGGTCACGTTATGCCAACGGCATCGCCTGGGGTGAAATGAAGCAGGTATTGTTTGAGCATATCAACGAACATCTGATCCCTGCAAGAGAGCGTTATGAGGCATTGATGCTGGCACCGGAACATATCGAAGAACAATTGCAGGATGGCGCAAAAAAAGCGCGGGCGGTCAGCGTACCGTTTATGCAGGAGTTGCGCAAAGCGGTCGGGATTTCGAGGATTTCTTTGTGATGCCAGCGGACAGTTACATCAATTGCCCCAGCGCAAAAGCGCCAAAATAAGTAGCTATAAAATAGAACAACGCCAGAACCAGACTGGCAAAAAGATTGACCGACAGAACTTGCCGGATAATGTGGGTTACCACCGCATAATCCCAGAGCAGCAGCAGACTCAAAAAATAATAACTTAAAGGTTCTTCGCTGATGGTTAGCCAGATCAGCACCGGCACGACGAACACGCCGATTATGTTGGCGCAAAATATAATCGCTGTCGTCACTTGCACATAGGCATACAAGGTTCGGTTAAAGAACAGCATTACCCCGATAAATAAGAGCGTTAAAAATGTCTCTATGCTGACTTCGACAAACGACTCAAACGGGTCGTCGGTCATGTTGGCTTGCATGAAATACTCAGACACAAAATAGAACAACAGATTTTGTTTGAAAAAATAGACCGATCTTGGCAGCTCAAGCGGGTTATTTTTCAACCAGCATAACGGCAGGTATTGTTTTAAAATATCCATAATTACCTATTTTACAAACCAGTTATAACCCGTCGCAGCTATTTAAACTCCTCTGAATCCGAATGACTGGTCAAGGACAGCCCATCATAGGTGCTGAAGTTATCATTCAATAACTGCACCAGATCTTTGGCTTTATTGGATATTTGAGTCAAGCGAAGCTTGGTTTTTTTATTCCAGCCGACAGGTTCGGAAATCGGCAGCATCATGCGGGCAAAGGTTAGGTTTTTTTCGAAAATACCGGCTAAATTTTCCATTAAGTGGAGTTCTTTTTGCCGTGCGTTAAGCTGGCTAATTATTACTTTCGCCTGGATCTTGCTGAACAGAACATGCAGGGGAATCATAATGACTATCAGTGTAACGATAATCGCAGGCCCAATAATGGGGTCTATCAATAATTCAAGAATGCCGGTTTGTATTTCGGCAAAAATGGCAATAGTGGCAATAAATCCAAGGACAATCAGGCTGGAAAATGTAGACCGATCTTTCCATAGTCCGATGGCTTTTTTGACTTCCGGCATCACTGCGTTATTAATTTCACGCACATTTTTTTCCAATGCGTTCAACACGCGGTAAGTGCGGTCATGCCCCACATTGGCGATGCGCAAGTCTATCGTGGAAAATTCAGGCGAGTTTTGCGGGCTGCCGCCTTCCTGACTGGGCAGGACAATAAACTGGCCGGTATTTAAGCCCAATCCGGCAAGTTTTCTTTGCCATGAGGCGATGATCTCGCTGTTGCTGGATGGATTCAGCATTGCCGCCGGTTTATCTATCAGATAAACAAATTTATTGGAATCCTGGTTCAGGGCGATGTTTTCTATCAATTCATCGACCAGCGGCGAGGTTGAATCAAACACATCGGTAAAAATCAAGGCCAGATCGGCATTTTCAACAATATGTTTTGTTAACAACGACATAACCGGATTGGACGGGGCGGCGCTGATGTTGGGCGCATCAATGAAAAGCTTGTTTTTCAGACGGTCGCTATTGAGTGTTTTCAGTTCCAGGTAAGAATTAATGCGATCCCCTTCGCCTTGTTGCTGCTGGTCTATTTTACGGCTGATTTGATAAAACGGGAACCGGTGGTCTACATCCAGCGCAGTGCCGGGTAAGGTTGTCGGATTGGACTGATTGTTATGCAACAGAACAGTAAATTTATGGCTGGCGGTTTGAATGCCCGAAAACAGCGCATCCGAACCCAGATAGTTATTAATAAACCTGGACTTAGCCGTTGAATTGCCGCCTATCAGGCTGACTATGGGCCACCATGAGTTTTTGCTGGCCGTCGTTTCATCCATTTCGATGAGTCCCAGATCAAATTCAATTTGATCGAGTTCCTGAAAGACTTTTGAGGCTTTCAGCAATACCGGACTGTCAGCGGCGAAGTGTTTTTCAAGGTTAAGCAGGTATTTGCTTGCTGTCTTTTCAGTCATCAGATTGACACCGTATTTGTTGGATTTCTATAAATAAAGGATGACGAAGTATACACCCGGAATGGGTGCGTAATACAAAAAAACAAGGGGGAGATGAAGGTGTTTTATTGCTGTAAAATGAAAAAAAATGTTCTTTTCATGCTCAACTGAGATAAATTTATAGTATATTGTAAGCCAATTAATAAGGCTTGTAAGTGTGGTTTAAAAAAGCAAAATGATGCATGTGAAGAATTTGTTTATTCTTCGAAGCTTGGCAATATTGACTATGGCTTCGTTAATATCGGGCTGTGCTATCCCGTTTTTAGGTGGGTATGGCGCAAATGGTCAATCACTTGAAGAGTTTGAACATCATGTGGAAGAGGTGTTCCGCTTGCAAAATCAAATGGCCAGCGAAGTGATGATGCTGATGGAAAGCGAAGAGGGCAAAAAATATCAGGCCTTGCTACAGGCTGAGCAGCATATGCAACAGGTGTGCGCCGATCTTAACGAATATGTTTCCCGTGATATTGACGGCTTAAGCAGCGGGCTTTTTTTGCGCCGTCGCGTTGAAAAAACGGCTATAGACTGCGAACAGGCGGCTTTGGCGCTCAAGCCGCTGTTGTGAAACCTTAATCAACGTCGCTCAGTCGGCTGCGGGGTTAACACGGAATTTTGCGCTGGCCTGCTGTTATCGGTTTCAGGATAATCCAGCGTGTAATGCAGCCCCCGGCTTTCTTTCCGCAGCTGTGCGCAACGGATGATTAATTCGGCGACGATGACCAGATTGCGCAATTCCAGCAAATCGCTGGTCACGCGAAAGTTACCGTAATATTCGGCGATTTCCTTTTTAAGCAGTTCCACCCGGCTCATTGCCCGGCTCAAACGCTTATCAGTTCTGACGATGCCGACATAGTCCCACATGAAACGGCGCAATTCATCCCAGTTGTGCGAAACAACCACCTCTTCATCGGAATCGCTGACTTTCGACTCATCCCAATCCGGGATGTCCGGTGGGGGCAAAATGCCGGGCAGTTTCTGCAAAATATCCTCGCTGGCCCGTTCTGCAAACACCAGACATTCCAGCAGCGAGTTGCTGGCCATGCGGTTTGCGCCGTGCAATCCGGTACAGGCAACCTCGCCTATCGCATAAAGATTGGCGATGTCTGTTCGGGCATAGCTGTCGGTCAACACGCCGCCGCAAGTGTAATGCGCCGCCGGTACCACGGGGATAGGCTGCTTGGTGATGTCGATGTCAAACTCCAGGCACTGCTGGTAAATGGTCGGAAAGTGTTCGCGGATGAACGCTTCCGGCTTGTGGCTAATATCCAGATAAACGCAGTCTATGCCGCGTTTTTTCATTTCATGGTCGATGGCTCGGGCGACAATATCCCGAGGCGCCAATTCCTCTCTAGCATCAAAATTCTGCATGAAAGGCGAGCCGTCCGGCAAAATCAGCTTGCCGCCCTCGCCTCTGACTGCCTCGCTGATCAGGAAAGAATGCGCGTGCGGATGATACAGACAAGTCGGGTGGAATTGCATGAATTCCATATTGCTGACCCGGCAACCGGCGCGCCAGGCTAAGGCAATGCCATCGCCGGTAGAACTGTGGGGGTTGGTGCTGTAAAGGTAAGCCTTGCTTGCGCCGCCGGTTGCCAGCACCACGACCCGAGCCGCTATCGTTTTAACTTCCTGATTTTTTGAATCCAGCACATAAGCGCCCAGAATCCGTTTTATCGCCAGGGAGGGGGTGTATGCCGCAGGCCAGTCGGGAACTGGCGCGGCGTCCGCATCCTTGGAGCTGGTGATTAACTCCACCACATTATGATGCTCGAACAAATCGATATTGGCATGCTCCACAGCGCGTTCAATCAGCGATAAAGACACGGCCTTGCCCGTTGCATCGGCGGTATGCACGATCCGGCGGTGAGAATGCCCGCCTTCCTGATTTAAATGCAGCTTTACTTCACCGGATGCGGTTTGCTCCTCGGTAAAAACCACGCCCTGTTGCCTCAGCCAATCGATAGAACTTTTCCCATGCGTCACGGTCAGTCTGACGATGTCAGGATCGCAAAGCCCGGCACCCGCGTCCAACGTATCTCCAATGTGCGACTCAATGGAATCATCGGCACCGAAAACAGCGGATATGCCGCCTTGCGCATAATAGGTGCTGCCCATCGTCAAGTCGAATTTCGACAACACGGCAATACGCAGCGAATGATCGGCCAGCTTAAGCGCCAAGCTTAAGCCCGCGCCGCCGCTACCAACAATAAGGACATCGTAATTTTGAGAATGGGACATTAGGTACAGACAGTCAAATGGACAGAATAAGAGGAAAAATTATTGTACTAACACGCTTAGTTATTTTGATGGATAATAAAGCCTTTTAGTGTGATAGCACAATTTTATATCAAATACCTGGGTTGTTATTTTTCAACATAAGTTATTTCATTAACGATATTAAATGGAGGTTTATATGTTCAATAAAATTAAGTGGTGTTTTTTCCTGGTCGTTTTGTTTAATCAAAACGCATTGGCGCAATTGCCGGATTTTACCGACATGGTAAAAACCAATGGCGTTGCCGTGGTCAACATCAGCACCACGCAAAAAGCCCCGCCCGAGGCTGAAAACGCACCCGAAGCGCAGCAACTGCCGGAGGGCATGCCTCCCGAAATGGAAGAGTTTTTCAAGCGCTTCTTAAATGAACAGGGCGGCGGCTATGTGCCCAGGGATACCACGTCCTTAGGTTCGGGCTTCATTATTTCCCAGGATGGTTACATATTAACCAATCATCATGTGGTCAAAGATGCCGATGAAATTGTGGTCAAGTTTTCCGACCGCCGGGAACTGCTAGCCAAAGTGATCGGCTCCGATGCGCGTACCGATGTTGCATTAATAAAAGTCGAAGCCAAAGACTTGCCCGCAGTGACCATAGGCGCACCGGACAAACTCCAGGTCGGCGAATGGGTGCTGGCGATAGGCTCGCCGTTCGGATTCGAGCAATCGGTCACCGCAGGCATCGTCAGCGCCAAAGGCCGCAGCTTGCCCGGCGGAAACTATGTGCCGTTCATCCAGACCGATGTCGCAATCAATCCGGGCAATTCAGGCGGGCCGCTGTTTAATATGGAAGGCAAAGTCGTCGGCATCAACTCCCAAATTTACAGCCGCACCGGCGGTTTTATGGGGCTTTCGTTCGCCATCCCGATGGATGTGGTGATGAATGTCGTCGACCAAATCAAAGCCACCGGCAAAGCGGCGCACGGCTGGTTGGGCGTCCAGATACAGGATGTCACGCGGGAACTGGCCGAATCCTTCGGCATGAAAAAACCGCAGGGGGCGTTGGTTTCCAAAGTGCTGCCCGGCAGTCCGGCTGAAAAAGCCGCGTTGCAAATCGGCGACATTATCACCGAGTTTAACGGCCAGCCGATTGAATCCTCCGGCGATTTACCGCCCATGGTCGGCATAACGCCGATCAACAACAAAGCCACCTTGAAAATCATCCGCCAAGGCGAGGTGAAAACCATCGACTTTAAAGTGGGCCTGTTGCCGGATGAAGTGGATAAGTTGGCGGATGCCAAAGCCGCGCCAAAACTGCCGCATAACCGGCTGGGCATTAGCGTCATCGACTTAACCAGTGAACAAAGAAAAGCCTTGGAGGTACCTAAAAACGGCGTGATAGTGCAGGATGTCGGCAAAGGCCCGGCAAAGGATGCCGGAATTCAACGCGGCGATGTGATCTTGCGCATCCAGAACAATGTCATCAGCGATACGGATGATTTTGAAAAAACCGTCAAAAAACTCCCGACCGGAAAATCGGTCGCTATGCTGGTGCAGCGCCAGGGCAGCCCGGTGTTTCTGGCGATTAAAGTAGACAAATAACTAACGTGTTTTTGCCACGAAGATCATGTTTCATAAAACATGATCTTCGTGATGTTTTTATGTGGCTTGCATAACTTTTGAATGGCTGCTTTTAGCCGATACCGGCCACCCTCCCCAAGCATCAGACAATAAAAAAGGGCTTTCATTTTCACGAAAACCCTTTAATTTTATTTTGATGGACTCTTTAATCGTGTGCCGCAAGCGGATGATGCTTCACGCCTTCCTGGGCAATCACTTCGGCAGGCGTCGGTTCTCCTGCGACAGCGCGTTTGATTGCCAGCTTAGTAGCTTCATAATTCCAGTCCTGGATTTTATCGTTATCTTTGGCATCCCAGTGAATAAAAACACCTACGCAAATAAATATATCATTGGCTTCTTCCAAAGGTATTACACCTTCTTTGACGCTATCGGCCACCGCCTTGGCCACACCACGTTCCGCCGGCCCGAACATTTGGTTTACCTGTTTCTCGTTCTTGATTTCGACTTTGTTGAACATGACAGTATTGGGCTTAGCCATAAGATTGGGGGCGACCAGCGCCAGTAAGGAATTATCGCCCCGCTTTTGATTAGTCAGCGTAATGCAAAACGCGATTTCCGCAGCACTACCACGCGGCCCCATGATCAAGTCAATATGGGCTAATTCATTACCTTCACCTACCAGGGCTTCACCTACCAGCACTTTATCGATTTTGGGCATTTTCATTTTGGCTTTTCCTCTTAAGTTTTCAAATTAATTTGCTTTCGCATATAAAAAATGTAGCATGGCACGTCTCGACCTGTGGATTGAGCCATGAAAGACTCAGTCATAAGCCAAGCACTGTCGAGGCCCACCGCTCTAATGCTTATCGGCGAGAATAAATGAACATTTCCTGATCCGGATAATTTAAAGCCGATGTATCAGAATCTTGAAATTTATAACATACGGGTAAAATTGATAATATTCGTATCACTACCTATTGACGTCCCTGCAGGTTATCAAAACGGTATTTATTATTTATACGTAACCGTACGGATTTATCATCGCTGATAAACAAGAGATACTCCGCTATGAATCTTTAGCAGCTCCCAAAAGCTATTTACCTTGGGCTTTAATTTTCAACGAGGAATGCGATTATGAAAAATTACCCGTTAATACTGGTTAGTCTTTTGCTGTTTTCTACGACAGCGCCAGCGCTTGAAAAAACCGCCCCCAAACCGATTGATGAAGTGCATCAACGCGTGCAGCAAGTGGTTCCGTATACGCTAGACCAAGTCAGGCAAACATTTACTAAAACCGTTCATGGCGGCATTCAGCATGTTATCGCCAAATCGGCAGACGATACCCGGCAAATAAAACTGATTCAGGCACATCTATCCGAGATTGCCAATCAATTCAGGAAAGACGATTTTTCTGTGACCGAACGGATGCACGGCGCTGACATGCCGGGTCTGGCCCGGTTAAAAACAGCAAAAACCGACGATATAAAATTTGAATACAAAGCCTTGGAAAATGGCGCGCAAATCCATTATTCAACCGAATATCCCCAGTTTGTTCAGGCTCTACACGAATGGTTTGACGCCCAGATCAGCGAACACGGCAGCGATGAGATACCGGAGCATGTTAAGCACCATCTAACACCGGCAGAATAATAGAACGCGACACCGTTAAACAACAATGGAATAACACCTTATGCCATTACGTAATCTTGAAACCTGGATGTGGGCTGAAGCTTGCGACATATTGGATCGGGCCGACCGGCTGCATCGCCAGTTCTTCAGACCGGCGGTTATGAATGCCAAGCAACCCACTTGGGAACCGCCGGTCGATGTCTACGAAACCGGCTATGATTTCAAAATCACTATCGCATTACCCGGCGTTGCCCCGGAACATTTAAGCGTAATACTGGAAAGCGACCATTTGATTATTGAAGGGCAGCGGCACCTGCCGAACACCGCAGAGGCGCATATCCGACGCCTGGAAATTCCCTATGGCCGCTTTGAGCGGCGCATAGAACTGCCTGCCCGACGTTTTGAAATCGGCACTCGTGAATTTGTGAACGGTTGCTTGATCATTTCACTGCGGAAAATATAGAGGCCGCTTATGCAAATCAAGGATCTGAAAAATCTACTGCTAGGGTCAACGACGGATACGGACGAACACTCTTCCGAGATAACACAAGAGACTCTTGTGCAATCCCCGCCTATTCCCAATGACGCGCTTATCATTGTGCCGATGCGCGGCACCGTGCTGTTCCCGCAAAACGTCGCTCCGCTGGTGATGGGCCGCAAGGCCTCTATTGCTGCCGTGCAGCAGGCAGTACGCTCAGAAAAACCAATCGGCTTGCTGATGCAGTTGAGGGACAAAGATGAAGAACCCGGCCCGGATGACCTCTATCCGGTCGGTACCGTGACGGAAATCTTGCGCTACATAACCGCTCCTGACGGCACCCACCATGTCGTTGGCCAGGGCATACAACGCTTTCTGGTAAAAGGGTTCTTGCCAGACTATCCGTTTCTGGTCGCCCGAATCGAGCGTTACGAAGAGCCTGACCTGATTAGCCAGGATGTCGAAGCCCGCATCATTACGCTCAAGCAAAAAGCGCTGGACGTATTGGTGCAATCGCGGCAAGCTCCCGATGAGCTGGTTAATGCGATCCGTTCTATCGCCTCACCGTCGATGCTGACCGACCTGATTGCCAGTTACCTGATTTCAAAACCTACCGACAAACAAGACATACTCGCGCTGTTTGACATAAAGGAACGTATCGACAAGATCCTGGAATTGCTCAGTTATCAAATCGAAGTGTTGAAACTGTCCAACAAGATCAGCGAACAAACCCAGGAAACCATGGGCCAGCGGCAACGCGAATTCGTGTTGCGGGAGCAGATGAGAGCTATCCAGAAGGAATTGGGCGAAGAGGAAGGCGGAGCTGCCGAAATTGAAGAAATCAGCAAGGCCATCACTGCCGCCAAGATGCCCGAAGATGTTGAAAAACAAGCACGCAAGGAGCTTGGCCGCTTGCAGCACATGCCCGATGCCAGCGGCGAATATTCGATGATCCGCACCTACCTCGATTGGCTGACCGAACTGCCCTGGTCGGTCGCAAGCGCCGGTGTTATCGACATAGCAAAAGCCCGTGACATCCTTAACGAAGACCATTACGGCCTGGAAAAAATCAAGCAGCGCATCCTGGAATTTCTGGCGGTGCGCAAGCTCAACCCGAACGGCAAGAGTCCTATTTTATGCTTTGTCGGGCCGCCCGGCGTCGGCAAAACCTCGTTGGGGCGCAGCATAGCCCGTGCCACCGGGCGCGAGTTTGTCAGAGCCAGCCTCGGCGGTACACATGACGAAGCCGAGATACGCGGTCACCGGCGCACTTATATCGGCGCACTGCCGGGCAACATCATTCAATCCATCCGCAAGGCAGGCACCAATAACCCGGTATTCATGCTCGATGAAATGGATAAGCTCGGTTCAGGATTTCAGGGCGATCCCTCTTCCGCCTTGCTGGAAGTGCTGGATCCCGAGCAAAACTCGACTTTCCGCGACAATTATCTGGGCGTAGCGTTCGACCTGAGCCATGTCATGTTTATCGGAACAGCCAACGTGCTGGACAGCATCCCCGCGCCGTTGCGCGACCGGATGGAAGTCATCGAATTGACCGGCTACACCTCGGATGAAAAACTACAGATCGCCAAACGCTATCTGGTACACCGGCAACTGGAAAGCAACGGCTTGACCGCCGAACAATGCTCCATCAGCGACAACGCGATAATGACCATCATCCAGGACTACACCCGCGAAGCCGGTTGCAGAAACCTGGAACGCGAAATCGGCTCCGTGTTCCGTCATGTCGCAATGCGTATTGCCGAGAGCCTTGTTGATAAAGAACAGATCGACAGCGAACAGATTCCAGGCATACTTGGGGTGAAAAAGTTTGACAGCGACATTGCGATGCGCACCAGCGTTCCTGGCGTTGCGACAGGCCTTGCCTGGACACCGGTCGGCGGCGACATCCTGTTCATCGAAGCCACCCGCGTACCCGGCAGCGGTAAACTGATCCTGACCGGCCAGTTGGGCGAGGTCATGAAAGAAAGCGCCCAGGCCGCATTAAGCTTGGTGAAATCCCGCGCCCATGAACTGGACTTAAACCCGGAAAACTTCGAAAAAAGCGACATCCACGTTCATGTACCGGCAGGTGCTATCCCCAAAGACGGCCCCAGCGCCGGAGTCGCGATGTTCACCGCGCTCTATTCGGCTTTTTCTGAAAAGATTGTCAAAAACGATGTCGCGATGACCGGGGAAATTAGCCTGAGGGGACTGGTCTTGCCGGTCGGCGGCATTAAAGAGAAAGTCATAGCCGCAGCAAGAGCCGGGATAAAAACCGTCATGCTACCTGCCCGCAACCAACGAGACTTTGAAGAAATTCCCGAAGCGGTCAGAAACCAGCTCCAGTTTATCTGGCTGGAAAAGGTTGATGATGTGCTAAAAAGTGCCATGGAAAAGTGATTTGTCAGAGATCTTATTGCATAAAATTAAAGACGGTATATTTCCATATGTCGACATCTACGATCACCCTGTCGACTAACACTCAACGCCTTAAGCTGATCTTCGTTAATTCTTGGATCATTTTGCATATATCTGGCTTGATATTCATGTATATCGACAAGTCTTCCGTTTATTTTATTTCCCTTAAGTTTTTTTATGGCTTCTTTTGCAGCAGAATCCGGTATTATTGTAATTAGTCCGTGAAACTGAAGATCATGCGTTTGGGCATCTTTTTGCGCCATAATTGAAACATTTGCTATAAAGGCATCTTTGACCGCTGGTCTAATAAAATCCTCTATATCTTGATTACCTGTATTGTCAGGTATATTTGCTAAGATAATAATCATCCAAATACCCACCTTTTAAAATCGTAGTTCAGTACTATTTTATTTATACCATACTCACTATCAGTATGTCTGGTTGAATTAATGGATTGTTGGTAATTTCCCGACGCATTTCTCTAGCATGTCAAGGCAGATAGAGACAGTGCATTGCCTCCACCGGTGAACGAAGATACCGTCCTTCGAAACCTTTTACATTGCTTAATGTAGCTACCGTTCTATATGCGGATCAAGATGAACGATATGCCCGTGATCGTCAAAATAAACGGTAATCATCGCTGCGCTTCTGCACTGTTGCAATTCATCGACTTTGACTTGATAAAACGCGCACAGCTCGTTATCGCTGACAATCTTATGCGCCGCAGGAAGCGTCGCCCCGCTCCGCAACGTTCGGTAGAGTACCCAGCATAGCCAGAGCGCGACCATCACCAACAAGGTAACAACGTAAATCTGCATCAGTTCCAGCAGGCTTTTGTAGCCGCCGAACCAACGCATTTCGTTGATCATTTTTTTATCGCCCAGCACCCAGCTGCTTAAGGTGACCAAGGGGATCAGCAAGTAAATCCACATCACCCAGCAGACGACCCAGACGAATAAAGCCCCTGCCCGTTTTTGCAGGCTTTGCAGCTGCGGCGCGTTAATAATGTACTCTTTCATTTCTCGCGCAAGCCTCTGTCCACGGTGACCCAAATCGCCCGTTGTCCGCGTTTCTTTTTTACCGCCCGAATCGAGCCGACGATGGTAGTGCCGACGTTTATCAGCCAGTACACGATGGGATACCAGACCATCCAGTAATAATACCGGGCGACGCCGCCGGTGCGGGATTCGTAATGCGAATCGATGAACAGGCTGACGCCGAACTGTATCAGACAGGTCAAGCTCAGCAACATGCTGGTCCAGCTGGGGCTGAGATCGTGCAACGATTCGTTGGTCGATTCGCTAAACAGTTCCACCGGGGCGTAAAGCAGATGCAATAGGATCAAAAACGCCCAGAAGATGCTGATCAGGCACTCGCCGTACAGCAACCACATGCCGCGCGACGACCAGCGGAACAGGTCGCGAAAATAGCGCAGCAGCACTTCGGTTCCGCCCTGCGCCCAGCGCATCCGCTGCTTCCATAAACCGTGCAAGGTTTCCGGCATCAACACCCAGCACAAGGCGTTCGGTTCGAAATAGATCGACCAACCGGCCAGCTGCAATTTCCAGCTGATGTCGATGTCTTCGGTGACCATGTCGTTGCTCCAGAAACCCACGTCATACAATGCGGATTTGCGGAATGCGGCAATAACGCCGGAAACGGTGAAGACTTGCCCGTAAGACCGTTGCGCCCGTTTGATCATGCCGACGATGGCCGAGAATTCGCCGACCTGAATCCGGCCTAATAGCGTGGAGCGATTGCGGATGCGCGGGTTGCCGGTGACCGCGCCGACATTAGGATTATCAATAAAATGCCGCACCATCCAGGCAATGGCTTCGGGAGCCAGCAGCGCATCGCCGTCTATGCATATCAGGATTTCACTGTTGGCCAGCAATGCGGCGGTACGCAAACCCATCGCCTTGCCCTGGTTGGTGTGCAAATTGACCACTCGAAGCTGGCTATGCTGTTCGGCCAGCTCCTGCAATATTTCCAGCGTGTTGTCCTTGCTGCCGTCATTGACGGCGATAATTTCGAATTCCGGATATTTTTGCCGCAGCAAAATTTCCACGGTCTCACGGATATTGTCCCCTTCGTTATAACAGGGGATCAAGATGGAAACCGGCGGCTGCGATGTCAATTCGGGCAGATGTTCAGCATTGCCCTGCTGACGCCATTCGTGGCGGAAATAAAAAATAATCGCGCCGAACATCCAGATGTAGGCCATGAACAACGGATAGTAATAAATGAAGCCTTCGATGGAGCCATCCAGCGGTGCCCATACGGACGCAAAATGATGCCACTGGCTCTGGGCTGTCGCGCTTAAGTTTTGCAATGATGTACTCATGGTTTTTTAGGGTGTAGGGGCAATCCCTTGTGGTTGCCCTAGCTGACTGTGGGCAACCACAAGGGATTGCCCCTACGGCGAGACAGGCGGCGAAAAGTGTTGTTGTAAATCGCTCAAGCGCGGCTGATCCTTAAATACGTTATCCGGATAATAACCGATGTGCTTGGCACCCAGTTTTTTCAGTAACTCCAGTTGCTCGATAAAAACCGGCATCGGAATATCCTGCTGGGTTTTCCAGTTGACCGCTTGCAGCTCGAACACGGTTTTTTCAAGGCCGTCAGGTTGTTTGGCCGCTGCTTTTACCAACTGGGTAAGCCACTGTTTGGGATTTTTCGCCTCTTCCATAAACGGCATCGCTTCAATCGCAACGTAATCGTAATGCGCCAGAAAGGACTTAAAAGACTGGGCGTACCATTCTTCGCTGTAGGGCTTTAGCAAAGGCAGCGCGTAAAAATTACGCGCAGTCTTGATACCCGGCCGGTAAATGCGCACCCGGCTGGTCAGCTCGTCGGTAAACTGGTTAATCAACTCGGTTTTATGCTGCGCCCAAGCCATCCGCGATTTGCTGGTCGCATGCAGTTGTTCGAATTGGTCGGATAAGCCCCAGACCTCTTTGGCATAAGCCATCGCTAACGGCGATACATCTTCATAATCCGATAAAATGCCGTCGTCATGAAACAAGATGCCGTCAAAACTGCAATGCTTGGCCAAGTCCTCGTAAATTTCAGCTATATACTGACGCGCTTCGGGATTGAACGGCGACAGCCTTTTATAAATATGGCTGGCGTTTTGCGCCTTGCCGTCGCGCCATTCCTGAACATACCAGGATTCCGGCACTTTACCCTGATAGGCCATAATCGGCATCCAGGCATAAACTTTCACCCTGGCTACGGTTTTTAATTGCCAAGCAACCCGGCTGAACAAATCCTGTTTTACCGGCAAATGGCGATTGGGGAAATATAACGCATCGGCATTGCCATCGCCGTCAGGATCGGCATAGGCTTGCAAATAAACGGTATTGATGTGCATGTCTTTGATGCGTTGAATCACGGCATCCAGATTATGCGCGGCTTGCTCGGCGTCTTCATCGTAAAGATAATCCATATCCAGATGCGCCACCCGCAAAGACCTGCCGGTACGCAGCCCGGTAACAAGTTCTGCAAACTGGCTGACATCGGGATTGTCGACCATAATCAAG
Organism: Candidatus Methylobacter oryzae; assembly: GCA_945861405.1. Lineage (GTDB taxonomy): Bacteria > Pseudomonadota > Gammaproteobacteria > Methylococcales > Methylomonadaceae > Methylobacter_A > Methylobacter_A oryzae_A. The sequence continues at coordinate 36,491 of CAMAUL010000007.1, forward strand.
CGCCGTAGCGCGCTTATATCCGCCAATGTGTTAGAGCCATCGACCAACCCCATGGTCATCGGCATTCCGGCTTCACGCGAAGCCTGCACGGCGATTTGACTATATTCCCCATACGGCCAAACCATCGCCCTGGGCCTGACGCCTGCATGTTGAAAGATGAACTCGGCGCTTTTCAACAGGGCTACATGGATGCGTTCGCGATACTGCTCATCGGTTTCGTAAACCAGCATCGGGTCGTCATACAGCCGGGTAACCGCCGCTGCCTGCGAATTGGCTTGCGGATTGGCGTTCACGCCTTTATGCAGGTCGTAGCTGTGCGAGGCGACTTCTACCAAGCCCGACTGCACCATCTCTCTTACCTGCGCCCAGCTGAGCAACGGCTTGCCCGGTTCGTCAGCCGTAACGTTGCCGTCCATCCAGGTTCCCACCAGCGCAACGGTAGCCGGATAATGGTATTTTTTTAATAGCGGAAAGACTCGGGTATAAAAACTCTGATAGCCGTCATCAAAGGTCAGCAGCGCGGATTTATAGGGTAGAGCATCTTTCCCCGCTGCCGCATCGAGAATATTCTGCACGCTGACAATCTTGTAGCCGTTTTTTTTCAACCAGCCCAGATGTTCGTCAAGATGATCGACACTGACATCCATCGAGTTAAAAGGCGGTTTAGCGCCTTCCGCTCCGACGATGTCGTGATAATTAAGAACTAGAAAGCGATGTTCATTGGCGAATGCGGCGTTAAAAAAACCAAGTAGAAAAATCAACAGACACGTTTTTTTTAAATAATCGACTGCGCTAATAAGGGGGGGAATGGTCATGACATCCGAATTGCAAAAAGAAAAAATCACCAACGGGTGACTATATTAACTGAAAAAAGCGCAATCCGGATTGAATAATAGGTTGGTCATGATTATACAGCCAAATCCCGACCGCAAAACCCAGCCAACAGCCTGTAAAAGTGTGCTCAGTTAAAAATCAATATCCTCGTCATAAAAATCGCCAAGCTGTTCTTGCAGACGTTTTTTCTCCCAGTACAGTTCAATTTTTCTGCGTGCGGCCATCTTTTTTGCAGCCCGCTCACTTTCATTAGGGAGCGTTATATATTCGCTGCTCAAACCCAAATCGAAGCCTTCGATATCAAGGTCGACGTCCTCCTTGCTTTTGTCGGCACCGACTTCAGGCGCGGATTTATCAGATACGGATTTAGATGCTTTCATAGTCGTTATTAATCTAGCCTTAGAAACTCACTTTTTAATTACTTATGGCAAGCTTGTAAAGCGAAATTTTAATGTGGGCACAATAAAACGCCAGGATGAACGCTGATCCAGACATCCTGTTTAAAAATATCAATTGCTTAGCAAGACCGCACCTTAGCTTATCGACCATAATTTTTTACCTGACGACTTTTTTAAGGATTACAATGCCCGAATCTCAGTTAACAACACAGCGTAAAATTTATGAAAACTAGCGTACACATCTTAATCAGTCTGGCATTTATGGCTCTGGCCGCCTGTTCGACTCAAGAGGTCAAACAGGATACAAAAGCCATGCCTGTACCTGACAAATCGTCCGCAACAATTGACGACTCAGCGCAAGGCTCCGGCCAAAATCCACCGCTGACCCAGACTAAAAGTGACAAAACATTAAACCTGGTCAGGATCATGGATGGCGGGGCCTGCAAAAATGACTTTCAAGGCACTAAAGGGGCATTTCTGCTCTACGCCGACCCGACCGATATAGAACGGATTAAAACTGAAAAAGGCCCGCAAATCTTCAGCGACTTCGAAAACAAAATCCAAACCTTTTCGACAGCAGCCTTGCAGGATGCCATCAATGCAACCAATCTCGCTGAAGATCCGTTCGCCCTGGGCGCAGATGAAGCACAAGAAAAATTGACCAGACAATTATCTAAAAACTTCCGTAACAGCGTAGCCGATGCCGTTAACAGCTTTCAAAAAGAGACAACCTTGACGATTGATGTTGTACCCTTTGCCCCGTCATTTATTTTTTATCAGCAAGGCTGCGCAGCCACGCAAATGGAGCCGGAAAACTGAGATTACAAGGTTATCCAGACTTTTTCATAACCGAACACGAGGTGAGCCATTATGGGTTGGAGAGAACGCACACATGAAGATACCTATTCCGATGCAGATGTCGAGCAACGTTTAAAAGACGAGTTGCCGCACTGGTACCTGGAAAACGGCTGGATTCGGCGTAAATACAAAACCAGCGGCTGGAAAGCTACGCTGATGGTTGTTAATACGGTAGGACACTTGGCTGAGGCGGCATTTCACCATCCCGACCTTACCGTATCTTACGCTTTTGTAATCGTTAAGCTGATGAATCATGCCGCGAAAGGCATCACCAACAAAGATTTTGAATTGGCCCGTAAAATCGAAGAAGTGGTCATGTGGCAACCCGGCAAAGAAGGCGGTGCATTAACAGGCACACCCGATGATCCGAGGTTTAAATACCTTAAATATGATTAGGTTGGATTAAATTGTCCTGATGAGTCAATATTTTTCTATGCGCAAAGCAGAGCACTTGAAAATAGAATTTAGAATTTTCAATAATCCACTTATGAGTAAAAGTAAGCTTCATAAAAAACACCCTCATATTTATCGATAACCAGCTATTCTGAAAGAGAAAACTCAGCTTTAATCTTGCTTATTTTTGCCCGGTTTCTAGCCACACAATGCTAGTAACGTATAAATTATCAAAGCTAATTCTTCCTTTAAATGCCAGCTTGTTTAATTTATTTTCCCCCATGTCGGCCGAAGTGTATGCATAAAAAGAACCTTCTTCAAAATTTATATTTATCGAAATATCGGTAAAGTTTAACAACCGTCCAAACGCACTATAACAACATTTGAAGACACTTTCTTTGGCTGAAAAAACACTGTAAGCATAAATATCCATTAGCGAAGTCTGTACTTTCAAAATAGCATAAATTTCCTTGCTGGAAAAAACCGAGCGTAGCACACGGGATGGAAACGGTTGCTTATATTCCTGAATATCCACACCTACAGACCGAATTTGTTGGGTTGTTGCCGCGACGGCTACAGCCATATTACCACTGTGACTGATACTGCCAACAATAGTCTTAGGCCAAATAGGCGCACCGTTAGCATCATTTAATAAAGGATATTCAGCGAAACCAAGTTCCTTGACAATTCGATGCGCACAATATCGACCAGCACAAAAGTCGTTTTGACGCTTGTCACTTGTATTTTTTATCAAGGCTAATTCGTCTGGGTATAAAACTTGTGTGCTTTTGAGGGCGTTACAAATGGCAAAATGAAACGGTGGTGCCGGTATCATTGCTTGAGGTGTAGGATACAGTGAAAGCAGCACGACTTGAACATCTTGCATAACAGTGGTTTATAAGCTAAAAGTATCGAGCTAGGCGCAATTGAATATAATCATCTTTACGCATACCCGACAAAATATCGTTAGTAGGGATATTCTTGAATAAGCGACTTTCGAGTTCAATTTTCCATTTTTCACCTATACGGCAGCTGGCTTTCATGCTAGCAACGGTAGCTTGAGTATCTAAATCAATGGTAGTGCCAATCAGTAGTTGTGAGTTTTGCTCATCATTTAAGGTTAAGCGTGCGCCTATATACAGATCATTATTGAAAGCTGTGGGAGGGGCTGTTTTATCGCGACCATCGTATAAATATTCCGTGAGTAAACCCAGGTCGGCATTGTTTCCAAATAGGCCGTAGTATGTATATTCAACCCCCGTTACTACAGCGACAAAAGTTTTGCCTTGTCCCTCGCGAGTAATCGCTTCCAGCTTTAGCAACCAATTCTCCAAGGCACCTTGCACATCCAGGCTGGTTTGATTAATCAAGTCATAATTGGGGGTCAACGCACTTGGAAATGCATTTTTATCAAAATAAGGGACAAGTCTTGGTTCCCTTCCTACCCCCCTGAAAAAAGATATGCCTGTGTCCCAATCACCAAAAGTGCGACTCCATCTAGTCGACCAATCCTGATGCCAATGATTAACATCGTTAAATGCAGGATTATCTGTATCTACCGGCAAAGAAAAGCGAATGCGTCCATTAGCCGAAGGGAAAGTCCGCTCACGAAAATAAGGCAGGTAAAAAAAACTGAAATTACCATAATCGCTAGGTATATTCAGGTTTAACATGGGTTGCCCAAGTTTTTCCTCGCCGTTGATATTTTCAACGAAGTCAGTTTGGTTGATGATGTCTATTAGATGGCGGGATTCTGTCCCCCCCCAAAACACTTTACTAACGCCTGCGCGTAGATCCCAGTTTTTTTCCTGATGCAGCCAGTTGAATTCACGCACATCCCAATGGGAGCGATTACTGTCCAAGCTATCGAATCGAGCAAAGGGTATAACAGTTAGGCGATCCGAACCTAAGTTCCATTCATGGCGAAACTCTGGCTGTATGTAGACTGACGGATCAACGAATGTTGTATTTTGCTCAGGATAGACGGCAGTTTCCGTAAACAATCGAGAATCAACACCCGCAACCCCAGACCATTGGGCCGCCTGTGCATGACTGATGATGAAAATTGTTCCAAAGAGAGAAACTGCCGTTTTTATCCACATTTATTACTGCACATTTTTGAGCGCATTTTCAGAAAAGTCTTTATCACTTAATCCGATGCGGAAACGGTAGTTTTTACGCAGTAATGTTGTGTTTTTGCCCGTTTGATGATTGACCATGTCCAACTGACCTGCTCGCCAGTAGTGATCCAGGTGCTGATGATAATCGCTGAAAGCCAATGTTTTTAACAAAACGTTTTTACGATCATAAAACTCTATTTTACGCGGCTGATAAATGGTTTTATCAACCCATTCAATTTGCCGCATATAACCTGAATGTTCATAGTTGGGTATATTTTCCACCACAAAACAGTCATTACCGTCCAATAACTCATCACGCAAATAACGATAGTTGTATTTAGCCAGCTCCCACGATGAAATATCTTCAAATGCAAATTCACTGCCAACGAAAGGGCCTGATTTGTTAACAGAAGAAATCCGCTTTACCCGCTTCAATTCGGGTAAATAAATCCACTGATCGTCAGGCTTAAGCCCGTGGGAAAAAGTCAATACTGCAGTACCTCTCACATCAGCCGGTTTATAGAAGATACCCAGTTCATTATCACCATCGTCTTTAACTTCCAGGGTTTTAATAACAAATTCCCGGATACTTTCCTCCCCCTGAGCATTGCGTAGCGTCATGAATGCATCGTGGATACTGTCACCAAAGCCTAAATCACGGTGGTCGGTTTCTGCCTGAATAGCATAGCCTTTTTCCTGGTCGGTTTGCGCATGGATCGTGGGGGTGAGGCATATAAGCATCAAGCCAAGGTATGTGGACTTTTTCATTTTGTTGTTCCTGGTGTAGTTACCGCAGATTTATTGAAAAAAAACTCTATTCGTTGTTTCAAACTTTCGTAGGACAACAGTATGGGGGGCAGTAACAGGAACTCTGCAAATAGACCCAAAGCAAATATAATTGCCGTTAATAGTCCCATTTCACTGTTGATATGAAAGCTTGAAAAGGCAAACAAGGAAAAACCCAGAATTAACACAGCCGAAGTTACCCAAAGTGCGCTCCCAACCGTGGCAAAAGCATAATGTAGCGCGGCTTCCGGGTCTAGCCCCTTGTTTTTCCTTGCGTATTGGTATTTACTGAGAAAATGAACAGTATCATCTACCAAAATACCTAGCGTCATGGCAGCAACGACGGATGAAGCCATGCCGACTTGTCCTACAAACAGGCCCCATAAGCCAAATGCCATACCGGCAGGCACCACATTGGGAATCAAGCTTATCAAGCCTAAACCGACAGAACGTAACACAAAAATCAGAATCAGGGAGATGGCGATCATGGACATGATCTCGCCGCTAATCATACTGGTTATATTGCGCTGTCCGATGTGTGCAAATAGCAGGGTAGAGCCGGTACCGCCACCCTGTTTTATCAACGGTGCATTTACCGCCAACCATGCTTGAGCACGCGCTTCAAGATTAATAACCTGCTGGCTTGAAAGGCTATGCAAGGTAGCTGTCAACCGCGTGGACGATTTACTAACATTGATGCGGTCATTAAGATCCAAACCGTAAGGCAAGGACATCTCAAACAAAAGTAAATATTGTGCGCCCATCGCTTGAGTTTCGGGTAGGCGATACCAAGCAGGGTCATCTCCGTGCAGATTTTGATTCAAGCGTTTTAAAATATCGGTAATCGCATAGACATGAATTGCTTCCGGTTGCTGTCGATACCATTGGACAAAGGCTTCCACCTGGTTTAAAAAATCGGGGGCAGTAATGCCGTTCTCTTTGCCTTGCCCCAAGGAATAATCAATACTGTAAATGCCGGTTAGATTTGCCGTAGCATAATCAGTATCGCGGCGGAACGCTACCGATTCATCAAAATATTTTACGTATTCATCATCGAGTGAGTTGAGCGGAATACAAGCCATTAAACTCACAGTCAATAACACTAGAAATACATAAAGTGTTCGACGGCGTTCGATAATGAGGCGGGCTAACCGTTCAAATGTTTTGCCGCCACCGACCTCTGCTCGCCTTTTAGGTACGGGCAACAAAACCATTAAGGCAGGCAAAAAAGTGATGGTCAACAAGTAAGTTACAACAACGCCCATGGCGGTAATATTGCCCAGATCATGAAACGGTGGCGCGTCACTAAAATTCATTGAAAGAAATCCGACTGCGGTAGAAAGATTGGTAAAGAAAATAGCCTTAAAATTAACTAGAAGACTTTCAATCATAGCGCCTCGTTTTTCTAGTCCATGCGCTAAAGATGCGTAATAACTGGTTACTATATGTACCGCATCGGCTACTGCAAGGGTTAGAAGAATAGTTGGCGCGGGAACGCTGGATGGTGAAAAAGCAATATTCATCCATCCTGCCAAACCCACGGCAGCAATGACCGACAGGGACATCATAACCAAGACCGCGAATGTTCCTAGTAGGGACCTCAAAAACAGCCCCAAAGCAATGGCTATGATGGTTAACATGGCGGGCGTTAAGGTACGTAGATCCAATTCTGATGACTCAGCAAAAGCGCTGTCCATAATAATTGAGCCGGTGATATGTACCGCCATATCAGGATGAGCTGCTTGCAGTTCGCTTGCCAGTTTCCGCACATGGCGAGCAGCATCCATCGTTTCTGCATCCTGATCTTTACCAGGGCGTTGCACCACCACATTAATACCCATTACTTTTGAGTCTTTTGCTATCAATCGATTGACCAGCAACGGCTCATCCAAAGCAATTTTTTGCAGTCTAGCGATAGTTTCTGGACTTAGCTTATCGGCATCGCGCACCAAATCCTCCACTTCCACATTATCGCCAACAGCATGGCTGTACTGAAAATTGGTCAGTGAGTCTACCCGTGTGGAATAGGGTGTTTGCCATAAATCTTTAGTTAGCTTTTCAGCGATGGAAAGATTTTGCGCAGTAAACACATTGCCGTTCTTGGGTGTTAAAACCACAAGAATATTATCGTCTCGGGTAAACGTTTTTTGCAGGCTTTCAAAAGCAATTAACTCAGGATTTTCATCGTTGAAAAACATCCGGTAATCGCTTTTAAAATGTAGGTAGCGCATGCCGTAGCCGGTTGCCGAGATCAATACAAAACTCGTGATCACAACCAACCATGGAAAACGTAGCAACCAATTTGCGTATTTGCGTAGCATTTATTTAAATCTCTTAACTTAAGGGGCGGCGGGGAGCGGTAGGATTTATTTACTACCCATTTAAGAGCTGTAATGCGTCAGCAATCGTATCTACCGTATAAACAACCTCTTCTTCTGTGAGATTGCAGGTGATAAAAAAGCGTAATCTGGAGGCCGATTCAGGTACCGCAGGATAAAGTATGGGATGCACGTTAATTCCAGCTTCCAATAATTTCTCTCCGAGCCTAAGGCATAGTATTGAATTGCCGAGAATAATAGGGATTACCCCCGTCCCACAAGCAGGTTCCGTATTAAGTCCGCGCAATTTTGCTCTGTGCAAAAACAATTGAGATCGCGCCCTAAGCCGTTCGGCACGTTCTGGTTCGCGCTTGATAATAACGGCGGCAGCTAAGGCAGCTGCGGTATTGGCGGGTGAGATGCCGACACTGAACAACACCGCTCCAGGCGCATTGAATTTCAGGTTGTCTATCAAAGCATGTGTGCCGCAAATATAACCGCCGCAACTTGCGAAAGCTTTGCTCAATGTTCCCATCCAAATATCGACCTCCGACCCATCCACGCCAAAATGATCGTGCGTACCGAAACCGCGAGGACCGATCACGCCAGCGGCATGCGCCTCATCGACCATCAATAGACACTTGTGACGATTTTTTATCTCAATACAGCGGGGCAAATCGGCAATATCCCCATCCATGCTGTACACGCCTTCGATGATAATAAGGACGCGTTGATGATGGCGACGATTTTCCTTTAGCAAATCATCTAAGGCTTGCCAGTCGTTGTGTGGAAACATCATTCTCCGTGCGCCGGAAAGTAGGCACCCGGTAACTACACTGTTATGAATCAAGCTATCGTGCAGCAGCAAATCGTTGGGGCCGAACAAGTGACCGATAACCGCTACATTGGTCGAGTAACCGCTCACCAAGGCCACTGCACTTTCCGTCCCGTGAATTTCAGCCAGCGCTTTTTCCAATTCCTGATGCAATGAAATTTCCCCGGAAACAATACGACTGGCCGATACCGAAGTACCGTAACGGTCTATAGCGGCCTTAGCTGCGGCTGATACTTCAGGATGCCCCGATAATCCCAAATAGTTATAGCCGGAATAATTAATGTAATCTTTGCCACCGATATGAGTATTGTGATCGCTAACCCCCTCATGAACACTAAAATAAGGATTATTCAGCGCTAACGCCCGAAAAGTTTCTTTATGTTCCATAATCATGCGATGACCTGAAAATTTCTCGAAATTATAAAATTCCTCGGGTATATCATTGCTGTTTTCGCTGTCCTCTCCCCCCTCGATTTTGTTTGACAACATGCGTCTTAGTAACAAACGCTTTTCTTCCGCCGACATGTCGGCTAATTGGCTGGTTTCTTTTTCCACGCTTATTTTTCCTCGTTTGCCAATAATTGGCTTAATAAAATATCCACATCTTCGTCGGGCATGTGATCAACAACTGAAGCCTCATGACTCTGCGCTACCTGCACATTATCAGCCGCCAATAAAAAGACTTTCCCCGTTAATACGCCACTAAGGTGATTTAAACTTTGTGCACGCATAAGCTCAAGCGTCGACAACCTTACCCCGAAAGCTTGATAAATCACTGCCTGTAACTCTGCCGCCATCAGTGAATCCACCCCCATCTGAGTCAAAGATCGTTGCATATCGAGCTTGGCAGCAGGCAAACGCAAGGTTTTGGCAATTTGTTCGGACAAGGCATTATTCATAGCCGCTTCGCGTTGTTCTTCCGGTAACTGGCTTATTTCCAAGCACACCTCCGTTAGCAGCCTGCCTTGGCCTTGCTCTGAACGGGCCATTAAGCTTAAGAAGCGAGGCGAGTTCCCGCCCGTAGGTTCAAACTCCTGCCAACGTGACCAGTTATAATCCATTAATCCATATTGAGGTATTTTTGCAGGCATCATAAATGCCCAAGCGTTTAAAGCCTGTAGCACAGTTAAAGGATAGATACCCATAAGTTCCAGATGTTTTTTTACTTCCTCACTGTCAATAGCCATGCCGGTGGCAATTGATCCCCAATTGATACTCTCGCATGGCAGGCCCATCGCTTTGCGCCTCCAAGTAAGCGCATCCAGGAAAGTATTGGCCGCAACATAATTGGCTTGACGGGCATTGCCGATAAGCGCTGATACTGAAGAAAACAGCATGAAAAAATCTAAAGATTGATTTTGGGTAAATAGATGCAAGTTCCAGGCACCTAAGGCTTTAGCTTTCATGACACTGTCCATTCGTTCTGGAGTGAGTTCGGCGATAGGCGCATCGTCCAGTATAGCGGCAGCATGTAATACACCCTTAAGAGGGGGGAATTCAGCCTTGATGCGCGCAAATAACTGTTCACTTCAACGCATCGCTCATATCCGCCGCCACCGCCATGACTTGTATACCGCTATTTTCCAAGTTTTGTACCGCAACTTTGGCAGCTTCATCGGCCGCCCCCCTGCGACCCACCAGGATTAGGTTTTTTGCCCCCTGTTTGCCCAACCACTGCGCCGCTTCCAATCCAAAACCACCGAAGCCGCCGGTAATTAAATAAGAGGCACCAGCATCGAATAACGTTTTCTTGATCGGTTCGGATAAAATACGAATGCCGGTTTTATCGTGCATGGATAAGATAACACTGTCCCTTGCCAATCCAGAGTCATTTTGCTTAGACAAATAAGTCGAACCTTCTTGTGCCGAGAGTTTATGCACAGGTAGCAGATTTTTTTGTACCGATTCTAAGTGTCGCCCAACATCTTCAAGCAAGGCATTAAATAAATCGGGTACAGTGCAAGCCAATTTCAGCGCATTCACGCGGGTGAAAGCGCCATTATCCCTATCTCTTAACACTGGTTCATCGACACCCGTGGTAGTGAGTGCTATTTCGTGAGCATCGGGCGCAAGTAAGTCATCGACACTAACCCACGAAGGTGTATTAGTGCCATGCAAGCAAACACGGACGGGGGTGATTTCCCCTTCTGCTATTAAAGACTGCACAAAATCCAAGTTATCCGCATCAACCAGCTGCGCTTCATCAAAAGCGTTCGAAGAATATGATGGATGTTTTGCATCCTTGATATAAATGAGCGGGTAAGCTTGCAGCCAATGACTAACACAATTGGCGGCTAAAGCGACCACCCCTGCACTGGCATCGATTAAGACAGTTTCCTTGGCTGCAACGCGAGCGACATGCCGCAAAGCATAGTAAGCTGGAACCAAAGTAGTTGTTAATGCAGCAATTTCTTCATGCGCTAAGTTCTGGAATGGCTTTATGGAGAAAACCCTAAGACTTGAGCAAACAAGATGCGAGGCAAGCTTGTCTTTAACGACGATGATGACTTGCTCACCCTTATGCCAATTTGTTACCCCAGCCCCCAAGTCGCAAATAACACCAGTAGCAAAATAATTAAACTGTTTTTGATCATTATCATCTGCATTAAAAGCTATATCGGTTAAATTAATGCATTTGACTTCGACCACAACCTCATCGTGTCCCGGCAAGGGTAAGGGCATTGCATAAAAATGCATCAGGTCTTTCGGATTTAAGAAAAAAACATCGACATCTTCGCTGTTAACTACCTGCGACGTTTCAATTGTTGCCGTTTGAATATCCGGGGTAAGATGCTCCAAACGGTGAACAAAGCGGTTTAGGCCGCGCAACGCAACATCGTCTTCAAGGTCGTCGGCCAACAATTCTTGCCTTAACAGATCGAGCTGCGCTTCAGTGTGTTCGGTATCCAAATCAACCAAGGTGCAGCGCAACTCCGGATACTCGTTAAAAGCAACCCGAGCAAGCCCGACTAATGGCGTTTGCGCCATATTCACCACATCATTCTCATCTATCACTGGCTGAACGCCCTGAGTAACGATATATAATCGGGGTGCGTTCGCATCGAACACTTCCCCCAACAATTGTATGACCTCTAAGGCGGTGCCGACTTGGTTAATACCAACGGGATCGTCTTTTTGCTGGCCGGCATTAAGTCCCCACAAATAAACGATACCCGTACAGCTTGCCGCTTTGGCTTGTAACAACACATCGCGCAAGTGAGACAACTCATCTTTATTTAATGGCTTTAATTGAGTAGTTTCTTGTAAGTAAACTTCGTGACTTGGTATTTCAATGACTTGGTTAGCAATATTTGCTTCAAGTTCATGCTTTAAAGATTTGCCGATACCAGTTGCATCGCTAAATAGTAACCAGCAACCGGTACGCGCCCCCGTAGGCTGCAAATCCTGCGCTAACCAACGCCAGGCATAAACCCATTGCGCGACTTGTTCTGCCATATTTTCCTTGTTAGCCGCCAAAGCGCGGCAATGTAAACCCTCAACTTTGAGCAATAGCTCACCTTGGTCGTTGAATAAAATTAAGTCTCCCTCTATCCCTTGCTCATCAACAGTCGTGAGCTTTCCATGACACCAAAAGGCCGTGCCGGGCGCTTGGTAATACGCAATACGCTCTATGGCAACCGGCATGTAAAACTTATCATCCGCTTCGAGTGCCGCAATTAAAGATTGGAAACAGCCGTCCAGCAGGCAGGGATGCAATTGATAAGCGGCGGCATCTGTCATTAAATCGGGATGTAACTCAATGCGCGCCAGTACTTCGCTCTGACAACGCTGTAATTGCCGCATCGCTTGGAAATAATCTCCGTAATGCAAGCCGCGCTCACTTAAGTTGGCGTACAAAGTGGAAATATTTATCACTTCCGGGCAATGTGCTTTAAGCTGGTTTAAATCGACTTCGACTGAAACAGGCTCTGTAGCCGTAACAATTCTACCTGATGCATGTAATCGCCAATTGACGGGGTCGTCATAATCGTGGCTGGAAAAAACATAGTTGCCATTTTTTTCGTCCAGACTGATATGAATGGTCGGTTCGCCGACGCTATTTTCATCCAACACCAGTGCCTGATGAAATCGCAGTTGTTCGATTACGGCAACGCCGCTTTGGTTTAACTGTCGATGCAAAGCCAACCCCGCTTCCACATAGACAGCGCCCGGCATTACCACCAAGCCATCGACCCGGTGATCGTCCAGATAAGGCAAGAATTGGCGATTAATGGCGCTTTGCCATGTAGGCCGGGGATCGGGCAAGCGTCTATCCAATAACGGATGCAGAGGGCTACCGATACGATCTGCCATCGACTTTTCCGACTCGCGCCAATAGGCTTCTCTTTGCCAAGGGTAGTTTGGCAACTTCACATAACGGGCGTCATCGGGATAGTAACTCTGCCAGTTGATGTTACAACCTGCCGTGTAAAGTCCTGCCAAGGCTAAATTTAATGTCCGTAATTCCGGTTTTTCACGGCGTAACGAGGCAAATGTTTGCGGCTGGATATTTTGTTGCCGACAGCACTCCCTAATGGCTGTTGATAATACAGGGTGAGGCCCTACTTCCAAAAAAACCCGGTGCCCGTCACGCAACAAACTAGCCATAGCCTTTGCAAAATAAACTGGCTCTCGAATATTGTTGCACCAATACTCCGCATCGTAGCTAATAACTTCCACCAAATCCCCCGTATAAGTTGAATACAAAGGTATGCTTGGCAAAGAAGGGGTTAATTGCGCTAATGCTTCCCTCAATTCGGGCTTAAGCGGTTCCATAAAATGACTGTGGTAGGCCACTTCAACTTGCAGGAAACGATTAAATTCACCCAATTCAGTTAGATATGCGGCAATGACCTCTAGGCTATGCGCATCTCCTGCAAGCGTCACTGACGCATGACTATTGACAGCGGCAATAGAAACCGCACCTTCTGTCAGCTCCAATAGTTCAGCACACTGCTCCTCACTCAATCCTACTGCCAGCATTTTGCCGTGCCCGCTAGCTTTTTTCTGAATGCGACTACGATGGTAACTGACTTTAACCGCATCACTCAAACTCAACACGCCCGAAGCGTAAGCGGCACTCACCTCGCCGACGCTATGCCCCACGATAGCCGCAGGCTCAATGCCAAGTGAGCGCCAAATAGCGGTCAAGCCCACTTGAATCAAGAAATTAGCCGGCTGAGCAATTTCAGTGTCGCTTATTCTGGAATCTTGCTCATCAGCCAGCATTGCATCCAAAATAGACCAGCCTGCTAAGGAACGAAATAGAGCGTCACAGCTATCTACCGCTTCTCGATAAACAGGTTCGCTATGATATAGCTCACGCCCCATTGCCCACCATTGTGGACCCATACCCGTGTAAACAAATACCGGCTTTGCCATTGCTTCGCCGGATATTTTAGCAGTAGCTAACCATTCCCCTGCCCCGCTTTCTATAAAGGCTTGTAATTGTTCGCGCAATTCCGTGATCGATTCAGCAGCAATCGCCATTCTATGGGAATGGTGGCCTCGGCGACAGGCGGCAGAATAACAAAGATCTTTAAAGTTGGGTTCATTAGCTTTGGTAAAACGGTTTAGCCATGCCTTAGCCAACCCCGTCAATGCCTCTTCACTGCGTGCCGATAATGGCAGTAAGTACACCCTGCCATGCTCATTATCGTCGTTTAAGCAATAAGGTAATGCGGGCGCATTTTCTAAAATGGCATGGGCGTTAGTGCCGCCGTAACCAAAGGAATTGACGCCTGCACAAACACGCACCATATCCGGTGCTAGCGGTTCAAGTTTGTCCGCCAAACGCAGACCGAGTTGTGCAAAAGGGATATTAGGATTCGGTGTTTTAAGGTTGGCTTGCGGCGTAACCATGCGATGGGATAAGCAAAGCGCTGTCTTGATCACAGCGGCAACGCCTGCCGCAGCCTCCAGATGGCCGATGCTGGCTTTAACCGAACCTACTATGCACAGCCCATCCTGTTCTGCCCTTAATCCTATTACCTCCCCTAATGCTTGGGCTTCAAGAGGGTCGCCGACGGGGGTACCAGTACCATGCGCCTCAAAATAGCAAATATCGCTGGTATCTATCGCGTATTTTTCGCATACATTTTTAATTAATGCAGCTTGCGATTTCGGGTTCGGCACGGTAATACCATTAGTTCTACCGTCTTGATTTGCACCTGTACCGCGTACCAAGGCATAAATTGAATCGCCATCGCGCAAAGCCACCGCCAAGGGTTTTAATACCACTACACCGGCACCTTCGCCACGTCCATAACCATTAGCATCGGCATCGAAACTCTTACTACGTCCATCAGGGGCAAGAAATCCCCCTTTACACATTGCAATGGGATATTCAGGCCGCATCATAACATTAACGCCGCCCACCAATGCCAAGTCGCACTCGCTTCGCCAGATAGACTGACAGGCTAAATGGAAAGCAACCAAGGAAGAAGAACACGCCGTATCAAGACTTAAGCTAGGGCCTCGTAAATCCAGTGTATAAGAAATTCGATTAGAGAGTATAGTCATAGTCGAGCCGATAGCTGTGTGTATACCTACCAAGTCCCGATTCATCTTACCCATTTGGGTTAGCATATGGTCTAAGGTGAAGGCACCAATAAACACGCCTGTATTTGATCCTACCAGTGATTCATAAGGAATCCCGGCATCCTCCAGTGCTTCCCAACTCACCTCAAGTAATAAACGTTGTTGGGGATCCATGCAGTCCGCTTCACGCGGAGTAATACCAAAAAACGAAGCATCGAATTCATTAACGGGTTGTTGCAGAAAACCACCCTGTTTGATGTACATTTTGCCTGTTTTATTCGGATCAGAATCATAGAAACGACGTAGATTCCATCGATCAGGCGGGACATCCACTATGGCGTCTTCGCCTTTTTTCAATAACTCCCAAAAACTCTCTGGATTATGAGCGCCTCCTGGAAAACGACAGCCGATACCCACTAAAGCAATTGCATCATTTATTGTTTCACCATTGGTGCTATTGAATTTATTTGCTTTCATAGTTTGCTTTGATAGTAAATTGAAAATCATTAAAAATAAAATATTAGTATTTTGGGTGTAGATAGTTTTTAAAACTTAGCAATAAATCTTAAACATCATGCAATTTTAAGGTGCTATAGAATTGTTATTTACACCGCAAACAACGACACAACAAAAGTCTCAACTGAGACTTACCTCAGCTGCGAGTGCCACAAAAGGTGAAATCCGTAAGATAATTTGCTACAACTGCGTTTATTATGGCTAAAACGTTGTTACCAGAAATAACGACAACATCAAGACTATTTTGTTCATTTTGTTTGATGCCAATCAAGAACAATTCGGCATAATTAACCAGTTAATGGGCTGAGTGGCATTATGACTCTAAAAGTCGCCAAGGTATATAAGTCAAAGCTGAAATTTCTATAAGCATATACTGAAATTTCTATGCATATAGGCTTACAAACATAATATCGAACGCCAGATGTATAGAGTATAGGGTAAGAAATCGGGAAGGGTTTACACCTTAGGCACATTGATTGCCAATCGATTTTCAGGACATACTTCCAGAAAAATTGCAGGTCATTCCGGTCAATCTTAACGATGCTCCATGAATGGGAATCAACCAATTTCACCGGGCTTTAGCGTGTAAAACAAACGGTCTATCCTGGTTTTTTGGCTACGGCTGGTCATGTGGCAGCCCGGCGAGGAAGGCGGCGCATTAACAGGCACTCCCGACGACCCGCGATTTAAATACATCAAATACGATTAGATCGATGGCAAGTATTTTGTCCACGAAAATCACAAAAAACAATATCTAAAATTAGCTACAGCAGCATGTACATCATAAAAACCGGGATTGAAAATCGGCGAAAGTCGGAAAAAATATCTCGTCAACATACCGGACTTTAGCCTTTTAGCTCCCTTATATTTTTGTGATTTTCGTGCCTTTCGTGGACAGAACCCTACTCAATTATTTTGAGTTTCAACAAATGTACGCGCCGACTATCCGCCCTGATCACTTCAAACTTCATCGCATCGACGACTAGGCTCTCGCCTTTTTTAGGCATATGCTCCAACTGGCTGACGATGAAGCCGCCGATGGTGTCGTATTCATCCGTTGCCAGTTGCGTGGAAAAATATTCGTCAAACTCATCCATCGGGGTCAGCGCTTTGATCATATATTCGTTAGCACTGCGCTGCGAAATGTAGCCTTCGTCTTCATGCTCGTCGTGCTCGTCTTCAATCTCGCCGACGATTTGCTCTAACACATCTTCAATGGTGACCAGCCCTGCCGATTGACCGTATTCATCGACCACAATCGCCATGTGATTGCCGTTGGTGCGCAATTCTTTAAGCAGCACATTCAAGCGCTTGCTTTCCGGCACCACGCAGGAAGGCCGCATTATTTCATGCACTTTCAGGGTTTTATTTTCCAGGATGCGAACCAGTATATCTTTGGCTAACAACACGCCGACTACCTTGCTCCGGTCGCCGTCTATGACCGGATAGCGCGAATGCCCGAATTCGGTAACCAGCGGCATAATGGACTCCAGCTCGGCGTCTTTGGGCACGACCACCATTTGAATGCGGGGAATCATAATATCCCTGACCCGCATTTGGGACACCTGCAAAACGCCTTCAATCATCGACAAGGCATCCGTATCCAACAAGCGTTTTTCCCGTGCTTCCCTTAATATTTCAAGTAGATCATCCAGGTCTTGCGGCTCCCCGGTCAGTAGTTGGCTGATTTTATCGACCCAACTTTTCTGCGGGGAGTTTCTACTTGGGGGTTGTTCATCGCTCATTTATGTTGCCTCACTATAGGGATTGTTTATGTTTAATTTGTTCAAAATAGCTATTTCTTTGCTTTCCATCAGTTCGGCATCGCTCTCGTCGATATGATCGTAGCCTAGCAAATGCAACATGCCATGCACAACGATATGCGCCCAATGATGCGCTAACAGCTTGCCTTGCTCCTGCGCTTCTTTTTCCAACACCGGGGCGCAGACAACTAAATCGCCCAGCAAATTCAGCTCGACCCCCACAGGCAAGTCTACCGGAAAACTGAGAATATTGGTCGGGCCTGATTTATGGCGATACTGCTGATTAAGCTCGGCGCTTTCCTGTTCATCGACAATACGCACCACAATCTCGGTGTCCTGCTCGAAATCAGCCAGCGCGGCATCGACCCAAAGCTGAATTTGTTGCCGATCCGGCTGGCCTTTCGATTCGAAAATGACCTGAATTTCTATGTCGTTCACGCCTTGTCCTTGCTGGCTTTTTCGTAGGCTTCATAGGCGCAAACAATACGCTGCACCAACGGATGCCTGACTACATCGCGTGCATCAAAAAAGGTAAAGCTGATGCCTTCAACACTCTTTAACACTTCAAGCACATGGCGCAAACCGGACATCTTTTCGGACGGCAAATCGATCTGGGTCACGTCGCCGGTCACCACGGCGGTCGAACCAAAACCTACGCGGGTCAGGAACATTTTGATCTGCTCGACGGTGGTATTTTGCGCCTCATCCAGGATAATAAACGCATCATTGAGCGTCCGCCCGCGCATAAAAGCCAGCGGCGCAACCTCGATAATACCTTTATCGATCATTTTTTCGACCCGCTCGAAACCGAGCATGTCGTACAGCGCATCATACAGAGGCCGCAAATAAGGATCGACTTTTTGCGCCATATCGCCCGGCAGAAAGCCCAACTTCTCTCCGGCTTCCACCGCAGGGCGCACCAGAATAATCTTCTTAACCTTTTCGCTTTGCAAAGCTTCGATGGCGCAAGCGACCGCCAGATAAGTTTTGCCGGTTCCGGCAGGGCCCACGCCGAAATTGATATCATACGTCATAATTTTCCGCAGATAATCTTGTTGATTAACGCCTCGCCCCCGGATCATCCCGCATTTGGTCTTGATGCTGACGTTTTGCGGGGACGATGTTGCCGACGCATCCAACAGTTCATCAATCGATGAATCCTGCATCGCTAAATGAACCAGCTCCGCAGTCAGGTGTTCTGTCTGTGTGCTGGCAAATAATTTCTGCATGACGGCACAAGCCGCCTTGACTGAAGTATCCAAGCCGGTCACCTTGAACTGGTTACCGCGATTGGCAATCTCGACCTGAAGGCGCGATTCGATCTGCCGCAAATGCTCATCGAATTGGCCGCATAAATTTGATAGCCGGTCATTATCGGCAGGGGCTAAAGAAATTTCCTGTGAAATCATATATTAACTACGAGTAATAGAACACGGATGCCAACAGTAGGCGCTTTAGGCGACGCGGATTGAACGGATCTACGCGGATTTTTTAAAAAACAGAAACTACGTTTGTCATGCACTTTTAAATCAGTGCTTATCCGTCTAATCTGTGTCATCCGTGTTCCATTATATTTAATGGTTGAGAAATATCGACCATCCGACCGCGTAAAGAATTAGGCAGCGCCTCTGCAATCAGCACATCGACAAACTGACCGGCCAACCGGGGATGGCCGATAAAGTTAACGACCCTATTATTTTCGGTTCTGCCCTGCATTTGCAAAGGATTCTTTTTAGACTGTCCTTCAACCAAAACCGTTTGCACAGTACCGATCATGCTCTCGGAAATAGCCGCAGTCATTTCGTTAATGCGCTTTTGAAACCGCTCCAGGCGCTGTTTTTTGACTTCCTCCGGCACGTCATCCGGCAAATCTGCCGCAGGCGTTCCGGGGCGTGAGCTATAAACAAAACTGAACGACAAATCGAAGCCGATTTCTTCGATGAACGATAGGGTTTCTTCAAACTCGGCATCGGTTTCGCCGGGAAATCCGATTATAAAATCCGATGACAAGTAAATATTGGGGCGTACCGTACGCAACTTGCGGATGATTTCAATGTAGTCGGCACGCACATGGCCGCGCTTCATCATTTTCAAGATATGGTCGCTGCCGCTTTGCACCGGCAAATGCAGATGGTCAACCAGTTGCGGAATTTCGGCGAAAGCTTCAATCAATGCGTCAGTAAACTCCATCGGATGCGAGGTGGTAAAACGAATCCGGTCTATGCCTTCCACCGCCGCCACATAATGCAGCAATAACGCAAAATCGGCGATGTCGCCATCGTCCATGGCTCCGCGATAGGCGTTAACGTTTTGGCCTAACAGGTTGATTTCGCGGACACCTTGTTTGGCCAATGAGGAAATTTCGGCGATCACGTCATCCAGCGGACGGCTGATTTCTTCGCCTCGGGTGTAAGGCACCACGCAGAATGTACAATATTTGCTGCAACCTTCCATCACCGAAACGAAGGCTTTCGGGCCTTCCGCCCTGGGTTCGGGCAATGCATCGAATTTTTCAATTTCAGGGAAGGAGACATCAACCACCGGCTTTTGCTGGCTGCGCGCCTGATCCAACAGCTGCGGCAAGCGGTGCAGGGTTTGCGGCCCAAACACGATGTCCACAAACGGTGCACGCTTTTGGATAGCCGCGCCTTCCTGGCTGGCGACACAGCCGCCGACGCCGATAATCACGTCGGGACGCTTATCCTTAATCTTGCGCCATTTACCTAAGGCCGAAAATACTTTTTCCTGGGCTTTTTCGCGTATCGAGCAGGTATTCAGCAATAAGACATCGGCTTGCTTGGGGTCGTCAATCAATTCAAATCCATGTGAGGCATTGAGCACATCCCGCATCTTGTCGGAATCGTACTCGTTCATCTGGCAACCGTTGGTTTGAATATAAAGTTTTTGTGTCATGTTTTTAATAGTTAAATCATCGGGAAATCATTGGGGCTGCACCCCGATTTTAAAGCCCGTTTTTGATTTTATTGGGACGGAACGGCGATGCTAAACCACTTGGCAGTAATGAAAAAAGCCCCGGACAATCGACCAGGGCTTAGTAAATGAAGGTCATTATAACCTGAAGATGGTTTAAACAGAAAGCGTAGCCGGAATAAAGCCTACATGGCTGTTTATGCAATTTCCAGTCGGCGCTCCAACCTTTCTATTCGCTCCAACAATCTGTCGTATCGAACGTGCTGCTCGGCAGCCATTCCGGTAAGATGCCCAATTTGCTGAATAATCGTAGCCTGCCCAGCTTCCAGTGTGTTGACTCGTGATTTAATTTCACGTACGTCATCTTTCATGGAAGCCATATCTGCTCTTATAGCTCGTAGATGCTCAAGTACTAAATTTTCAATATTGTCAGTCATATTGTCACTCCTTCAAAGGTTTCACCACTGATTCTTCAACGGTTTACTTTCTTTTTCCATCAGGGCTTGTGGTTGCCAATGGGCGAGCACAAGGCCAGCCCCTACAATATTAAAACTCTTCCCACTCATCATTGCCAGCGGCCTGTAACTGGGGCTTCGCCTTGGCCGGTCTTGGGCTGGGTGAAGCCGAAGTCATCGGACTTTGACTTACCTCCGGCATGACACTTGGAGATTTTGGGGAACTGCCCGAGCGACCGTCAACAGTAAAGCGCCCGACCGTAGCCGACAAATTTCGTGCCTGTTCTTCCAGCAATTCAGCAGAGGCGGCGGCCTGTTCAACCAACGCAGCGTTTTGTTGGGTCACTTCATCCATTTGTCCAATCGCCTGATTGACCTGTTCGATACCGGAAGTTTGCTCAACAGAAGCGGTTCTGATCTCGGACATAATGACAGAAACGCCGCGAATCGCGCCGACAATCTCTTCCATGGTTTTCCCGGCCTGGGCAACCAGTTTAGTGCCGTCCTCAACCTTTTCTACCGAATCGCCAATCAAGCTTTTAATTTCTCCTGCGGCGGCGGCGGCGCGTTGAGCCAGATTGCGAACCTCCCCTGCCACCACGGCAAATCCCCGACCCTGCTCGCCGGCACGTGCTGCTTCAACTGCCGCGTTAAGGGCAAGAATATTGGTCTGGAAAGCAATGCCGTCAATCACCGAGATAATGTCCACAATCTTGCGTGAGGATTCATTGATGCCTTCCATCGTCGTTACAACTTGGCCGACCACGGCAACCCCCTTGCCCGCAATATCCGTCGCGCCGACAGCAAGCTGGTTGGCTTGTTGGGCGCTTTTCGCGTTCAGCTGCACGGTGGAAGTCAATTCTTCCATGCTGGCCGCAGTTTGTTCCAAACTCGCCGCCTGCTCTTCGGTGCGATGCGACAAATCATTATTACCCGCAGCAATTTCTTTAGCCGCAGTATTGATATTATTGGTGGAATCCTTGATTTCTCCTACCAGCTCCCTGAGATTTTCCACAGTGCCATTCATGCCGGCAATCACTACGCCAAAAGTTCCCGGATAGTCCTTGTTGATGGTTTGAGTCAAATCACCGCCAGACAATGCACTTGCAACAAGTGATATGTCATTCAGACTGCCCAGAGCATTGAGCGAAAGATTAATATCCTCTTTCAATTTAGCGAGATCGCCGCGTCCTTCAGCTTGAACGCGCTGGCTGATATCGCCTTGAGCAACGCCGCCCATGACCTTGCCCACATCGCCCAGCATGGTTTGCATGGTCTCCATGGCTTGCATGGCGTGATCCACAGCAAGCCTGTATTCGCCGTCGACATTCACATTAACTTTTTTGTTAAAGTCGCCCTCAGCGATGGCGTTCATAAGCTCGGTGATGGCACCGGTGGTGGCCGACAAGGTTTTTGCGACCCCATTAAGTTGTTTCAAGGCCGTCGCAAACCCGCCATGTAACCCTTGTGGATAGCTTTTTCGAGTAAAATCGCCATAAGTGACATAGGCCATGGAATAATACATATCCACCTGAGCTGTTTCCACCTGATCCATCAAGTTATTCAGCGCCCAGGCAAGCTGTTGAAGCACCCGTTCTTTCCCGCCGATATGAGTAAGTCGTACATCTACGGATCCTTGTGCCCATTCCTGACTTACCCTAAGTAACTGCGCCAGCAACAATCGATCTCCTGATGTTGCTTTACGCCAGCCCATGATGGATAAAACCGAAGCAATCGTCAACAAGGACAACACAATCACTACGCCTCCATCATCGACTCCGCTCAGGGCAAGCGCCCACACGTAAATCAACAAGCCTGCCCAGCAAGAAGCTACTATCGCTAATGCGAGTTTGTCATTATTCTTAAAGCGATTGTAATACATTGATCAGCTCCTCGTAAGTAACGCCCTTGTCTTTTAATACACTGCCCAATACCGCGCCTGAAGCCGCCATCGCATCTTTCGGGCCCGCATTCCGTTCGGCATCCAGCATTGCACGATACACATCCGTCACTATCGGAATGGCCTTGGGATTAGGCATACGGCGCACTGAGCTGTAGCCGACCTTCTGTTTGTTTTTATCTAACATGGGAGCGACATGGGTAAACACCCAGTAAAACCCGCCATCTTTCGACATATTCTTAACAAAGGCAAAGATTTCCTTGTCTGCCGCCAAATAATCCCATAGCAAATTAAACACCACCCTCGGCATGTCGGGATGGCGAATGATATTGTGCTGGCTGCCCAAAAGCTCTTCTTCTTCATACCCTGAAAACTCGATAAAAATCTCGTTCCCATAGGTAATACGGCCTGTCAGGTCAGTCTTGGAAACGATAAAATCATTTTCCCGCATCACCCGCTCCTTACTTGTCGGGACTATATCTTTTCTCTTCATTATTGTTCCTCGGTGATTGCTCCATGCAGTCGTCAGTTAATTATTTCGACCAACAAAGCTTTACGATTCTCTAGCAAAGCTTGTCCGCCAATTTATTTTTATCAAACGTCAGATATCGTAGTCATTTTCTTACTCAAAAACTCATCTATTGCTACAACGCACTGCACTTAATAACATAAAAAACCCTATATATACTACACTTTTGTGCTTGTTGCGTGTAATTGAATCCATTCGCTGCCACGCTTCAATCCGGGTAAATGCTCTACCTACAAATATTTGCCCCCAAGCTTGCTTGTGCCTATAAAGGGCTTATTTTGGCGACAATACCAAACTTTGGATGATCCAGATAATAAACTTCATTCAACTTAATGGCTCGTTTTTCATTTAACCGATAAACTCCTGATTTTACAGAGCCATCACCCGGATTAGCGGTAAGCTCCAAATCAACCGTCATCTGCAAACCTTGGCCCTGTAGCATCTGGACATAACCATTCAACTTACCATCGCTACTTTGAATATGAACAGGCGCACTCAATCCTCCGTCTACTGTCGGCTGAATCCAGACAACATGCAGGATAGGCTTATAAGCCGGGTCTTTCGATAATGCCGCATAACTACCGTCCAGCGTGGTAGCATCCGGTTTCTTATAAGCCGACAGCTCCGTCAAGTCAGACGGCCACTTGATTTGGCTGACAACCTGCTCAAACACATCGGTATTGGACATAGTCTGAATAAATACGATCAACTCTATTTGATACGCCCCGCCCTCAGCTAAAAGAGGGCAGCTAGAAAGCCCCAACATTGCCGCCAAAGTGTAGACCATTATTTTTTGCATCGTCATTTTTCAACCACCGGTTTTACAGTTAATTTTCCCAGCAACCCGATTATAAACTCCAGCTTCTGTTCGGTCGTCTCAAACGTCTTGATAAACCTTAACTTATCCGCACCATCGAATTTATAAACCTGCGCCTGAGTCTGTATCAGTGTAATCAATTGCTCGGCATCAATGGTAGGCGTTGCCGTAAAAATAATGCGCCCGCCGCCTGCATTAGCCTCTATTTTCTTGATGCCCAGTTTTTCAGCCTGCTGCTTTAACCCGGTGACGCTAAACAACGTCTTCACCGGCTCGGGAAATAGGCCGAAACGGTCGATCATTTCCACCTGTAACTCGCGCAAATCGTCCTTGGTTTCGGTATTGGAGATGCGTTTATACAACACCAGACGGCCATGAATATCCGGCAGATAATCTTCCGGTATCAGCGCGGAAGTTTGCAGATCGACTTCCGGCCCCCTGTCCATCGGCGTATCAAGTTCCGGCTGTTTGCCGGATTTTAGCGCACTAACCGCACGTTCCAGCAATTCGGTATACAAGGTAAAGCCGATTTCCTGTATTTGCCCGCTTTGGTCATCACCCAACAATTCGCCAGCGCCGCGAATTTCCATGTCATGCGATGACAGCATAAACCCTGCCCCCAAATCGCCTGATGCCTCGACCGCTTCCAGCCGCTTAATGGCATCTTTGCTTATTAACGTCCTTGGCGGCACGATAAAATAAGCATAAGCCCGGTGATGCGAACGCCCCACCCGTCCACGCAATTGATGCAACTGAGCCAATCCTAATTTATCGGCGCGATTAATGATAATGGTATTGGCGCTAGGTATGTCGATGCCGCTCTCAATAATAGTAGAGCACAATAAAAGATTAAAGCGCTGATGATAAAAATCCAGCATGATGCGCTCCAGCTCGCGCTCCGGCATTTGTCCGTGCGCAATCTCGATCCGCGCTTCGGGCACTAGCATTTCCAGTTCCCTGGCCATTTTCTCCATGGATTTAACATCGTTATGTAAAAAGAACACCTGTCCGCCGCGCTTGATTTCACGCAAACAAGCCTCCCTGATCTGTGCATCAATCCATTCGCTAATAAAAGTCTTGATCGCATGGCGATTAGGCGGCGGACTGGCGATAATGGATATATCCCTTAAGCCCGACATCGCCATATTCAAAGTGCGCGGAATAGGCGTTGCGGTCAGGGTCAGCATATCCAATTCATTGCGCAGCTTTTTGAAGTGTTCTTTTTGCGTCACGCCGAAACGATGTTCCTCATCAATCACCACCAGCCCCAGCGCTTTGTATTTGATCTCTTTCGACAGTAACTTATGCGTCCCGATCACAATATCGACCTTGCCCCGCTCCAAATCATCGGTAATTTCTTTTTGCCGCTTGGGGCTGACAAAGCGCGACAGCACCTCAACCCGCACCGGCCAGTCGGCAAAACGGTCGCGGAAATTTTGGTAATGCTGCTGCGCCAGCAAAGTAGTCGGCACCAATATCGCCACCTGCTTGCCGTTTTGCACCGCAATAAATGCCGCCCGCATCGACACCTCGGTTTTACCAAAACCGACATCGCCGCAAATCACCCTGTCCATAGGATGCGGACTGGCCATGTCTTCCAGTATCGTTTCGATAGCAGTCTGTTGATCCGGCGTTTCTTCAAACGGGAACGCATCGGCAAACGCCGCATATTCGACATTTTCAACAGCAAAGGCATGGCCTTGCTTGACCGCTCTTTTGGCATGAATCTCCAACAATTCTGCGGCGACATCCCGGATGCGCTTAATGGCTTTTTGCTTGACCTTGTTCCACTGATCGCCTCCCAGCTTATGCAAAGGCGCATTTTCCGCACTCATGCCGGTGTAGCGGCCGATCACATGCAGGGACGAAACCGGCACATAAAGCTTATCGTGATTGGCGTATTCCAGGGTCAAAAATTCCGACGCGATGCCGCCAATCTGCAAAGTCTGCAAGCCCAAGTACCGGCCCACGCCATGTTCCTGATGCACCACCGGCGAACCTATGGTCAATTCATTCAGGTTATTGACGATATTTTCCAGCTCATGCGCGCCGGACTTGCGCCGCCTGCGCCGTTGCTGTACTTTTTCGCCGGACAGCAGGCTTTCGGTGATGATCGCGATGACCGGATTTGTTAGCCACAGACCATGATCCATCGGCGCAACAAGAAGGCACGGCGACAGTTCGGACTGGAGAAACTTGTCCCAGCTTTCCACCTGCTTCAGGGTAATTTTGTACTGCCTTAACTTATCCATTAAGGCTTCCCTGCGCCCCGCCGACTCTGCGACAAACAAAATCTTACCGGCAAAACCGCTTACAAACTGCTGCAATGCCTGAGCAGGTTGTTCCAGTTTGGCATCAATGGCTATATTGGGCAGCGGATGGCAATTGAAATCAAGGCTATCTTGCTTATCATCTTCGGCAACTATGCCGTCAAGAATAATCCGGGCAAATGCCCCGGTTCTTTGCGCCAGCTCATCAGCCGAC
This sequence comes from Candidatus Methylobacter oryzae, assembly GCA_945861405.1. GTDB lineage: Bacteria > Pseudomonadota > Gammaproteobacteria > Methylococcales > Methylomonadaceae > Methylobacter_A > Methylobacter_A oryzae_A. Next base: position 62,968 of record CAMAUL010000007.1, read on the forward strand.
AAAAACAACAGTTCCGGCTTTAGTAACGGCCTGTCCACATCATATTTTCTTTGCTGAAACCTGTCTTCGGCTTCGGCATAAAAAGCCTGCGCGGTCGCTTCAAAACTATCCGACATCACCACAACCGCCGATTTCGGCAGGTAATCGAACAATGACGCCATTTGATCTACAAAAAGAGGCAAATAATACTCAATGCCGCCGGGCGTGATGCCTTTGCTGACATCCAGATAAAAATGGTTTTTGGGCGAAGTTTCCGGAAAAGCATCCCTGAAAGCCTGACGAAAATGCTTGATAGCTTCATCGGTAAACGGAAACTCCCGCGCCGGAAATAACTGAATCTGGTCTATTTTTTCCAATGACCGCTGCGTTTCAGGATCGAAAGTGCGGATAGATTCAACGTCTTCATCGAATAATTCAATACGAAACGGCACTTTACTGCCCATCGGGAACAAATCGACTATCGACCCCCTGACCGCAAACTCACCGTGTTGGTAGACCTGCGAAACACAGTGATAGCCGACGCTTTCCAGCTTGATGCGATTGAGCTCCAGATTAAAATCATCGCCAACTTTAACCGCAAAACTGTTGGCCAGGACATGCTCACGGGGCGCCAATCTGTGCATCAATGTGGTCACCGAAACCACCAGCGCGCCGCGTTTCACCTGCGGCAACAAAGCCAACGTTTTCAGCCGTTCCGAGATAATTTCCGGCAACGGCGAGAACACATCGTAAGGCAAGGTTTCCCAATCGGGGAAATTCAAAATGGGGTGCTCGCCCTGCAAGAAGAACGATAACTCATGTTCAAGCCGCAACGCGGTCTGATTATCCGGAGTGACAATAACAAACAGGCGATCTTCATTTTTAATGGCCGAAGCCAACGCCAACGAATCGCCGCAGCCGGTCAACCCCGTCCAGATCAGCGCTTGGTCTTGTTTTTGCGGAATTTTCGGAGAGAAAATTAAATTGTTAGCCATTAAAAAATCTTATATCTCGTTCCCACGCGCCGCATGAGAATATGCAGTTAAGGCGCACCGCGCCACAAATCACAACCAGCCCGTACAGACTGGAATCATTTCAACATTATAGCCGCATAAGCAGGCTAATGTACGAGCTATAAACAAGATACCAACTCTTTGCTTGTATACATGTAATTCATCGCCTCGCCTTTTAGTAACGGCTTGCAATAAGGTACAATAATTTAAGTTGTGCCAAGTACATCCCAAGACGACATGAACAGCAACAAACCATAGCCTGCCGCCATGTTGATCAAATTTTAATCAAACAAGAGGTAACATCATGAAAAAAAGTTTGTTTCTGACTATTGCGCTGCTGGTTTCCGGCAACGCATTCGCCGCTACCGATCATTATGTATTGCGTGATGGCGACTATATTCGTCACTTAAAAGTCACCAAAATCAGCAACGATTACACTGTCGATGCTGATGTAGACTTTGAGTCTACGGCCGACAGCGCCCACTGTTCCGAGACTATTTCCGGTAAAGCCAAAAGCACCGGCGAAAACGAATTGCTGATGAAAAAACATTCTGAAAGCGCAGCCAGCTTCTGCGAGCTGAAAATCAAACTCAGCCCGACCGGCGCGAAGGTAGAAGAATCCAAAGATTGCGGCACCTTTACCGTACGCAAATGCCACTTTTCCAGCGGCGACAAGGAACTGGTTAAAGTTAAATAATCCACACTCGTCATCCCGGCATGGATTCGCTACGCGCTCTATCGGGTCACGTCAGACTATCCTGCCTGACGCCCTTCGGGTTAATGCAAATCCGTTCCAAACAGATTTGTGCCGGGATCCACGACTGCATGGACAGATATTTGCTCCTCGGTAATTGCTCCTGCATTACTCTACTACACGCCATCCATGGCGTTATGCAATATCTGCATTCCCCACATCCCTGTGGGTTATGCAGGAGGTAGAGCAACGCATGGAGCAGTTGCCGAGAAGCCATGGATGGCAACACCAAACAGGGACGCAAACCCGCCGCAGGGATTACACCGTGCCGCGTTGTACAACAATACTTCAATCACTATAAGCAAACAGAAAAGCCATGAAAAAACTTAACATCATACTAATACCAACAATCATTGCGTTACTGGCAGGATGCTCAAGCGCCCCAACCCTAGGCGACCAAATGGTTGATCGCGGAAAAGGCCTGATTAAAGAAGGCAATACAGAATTGGAACAAGGCTCAATAATGGTTGAGCAAGGCAAAGCCAAAATTGAGCGAGGAAACCGGATGATCGAAGATGGCAAACAGATTGACGCTAAATAATCTCTCTTTGCTGCAACAAAACCTACACGGCTAACCCAAAATATCTCATCGCCATAGCTAAAAATAACCGGTAACTGCGGCAATGCACAATCGGTAGGACATAGTAGCGTATTGTGCTCTACGTACTGCCCCAATCCTATAAACTTAAGCCAAAATCCATAGACAATCTGATGGATTCTTGGCAGAATATTACTTTAATTAATTGATATTTAAGGTTATATAGAATGTCGCCTTGAATACTTTACTATTTTAGTCAACTTTATTGACTTCCTGCACTCTT